>DAOTYR010000350.1:0-2455 GCA_034434655.1 Chloroflexaceae bacterium | reverse complement strand
GTGTTGACGATGAGCAACCCCTTGCGAACGCGGTTGGCGCGGGCGGCCTTGCGGCGCTCCTCGGCTTCAGGGGTGGAGTCGATCCGGGTTCCAGCCGGCTCTGAAGGTGTTTCGGCAGTCATAGGATTTCCATACCTGGCATCGTTCAAACGAACTTGACAATCCAGCCTTCAACTCTACAGCTCTACAGACCGGTTCTGTGGAGGCGTGGAGTTGTGGAGGTGTGGAGCGACGGTCAAACTAGAAGGCCCGATCCTGAAACATGCCCCTATTAAAAGCATTGGGACGTGCCCCACCCTGTGCGCGCGAGAGAAACGCTCGCCAGATGGAAACGCCCCGGCCTCTTTCGAGGACCGGGGCGACAATTCTCCGGGCGGGCCGTGACGCGGGGGCGTTCAGCGGGCGCGGGTCATGTTCGTCCTCCTTGGCTCGAGAAGGGTTGAACGGCAACGTCGCGGCAGGCGTCCTGGCTTCCGGCGGTTGTGAGGCACAGCCGGTTACAGTTGCGGCACAGCGCTGGACTTGCACCAGCTTCCACCTTTACGCCCTGGCATCCGGGCTATCGGGTCGCCGCGACGGTATGGGTATTATACGGGTGCGTTTATGATTCCCGATTATAGCACAAGAGAACGCAGATGCAATCGCCCTGACGTGACCATGGGGGAACCAGGTTCCCCCATCCCTCCGCCCGCGGGAGGGTTTGGGAGGGCTACGCCCTCCCAGACCCTTCCAGGGACCGGGGCCTGGGTGCGCGGGCCTCCGGCCCGCATCCGCAGGGGATGTGGGGCAACCAGCTTTCCCTATCCCTCTCCTCCAGCAGCCTATGTTCACGTTAGTACGCCAAGGGTCTGAAGTTCAGCCTCGGCGTTCTTCTGCAACGCATTGAAGATCAGAACGGTTAGTATGCCCTCGCTGATCGAGAGGGGGATCTGGGTCACGGCGAAAATCGTTCCGAACTTGACGAACGAGGCCATGAACCCGCCAGTCGTATCGGGGTACGCCAGGGCCAGTTGCGCCGACGTGACGACGTAGGTGGAGAGGTTTGCCAGGGCGGCGGCGAGAAACACTGCCAGCCAGACCGGCGCGCGATCCTGCAACCCTTTCCAGATGCCCCAGGCCACCAGCGGCCCGACCACGGCCATGCTGAAGGCATTGGCCCCCAGGGTGGTCAGGCCGCCGTGGGCCAGTAGAAGGGCCTGGAAGAGCAGGACAATCGTGCCCAGCACGCTCATCACCAGTGGACCGAAGAGGATGGTTCCCAGGCCCGTGCCGGTGGGATGGCTGCTCGAACCGGTAACGCTGGGGATCTTCAGGGCGCTCAGCACGAAGGTGAAGGCCCCCGCCAGACCCAGGAGCAGCCGGGTTTCGGGCTTCTCGGCGATCAGACGGTTGATCCGGCGCAACCCGATCACCCAGAACGGAACGGTGACGACGAACCAGAACGCGGCCCAGAACGGCGGCAGAAAGCCCTCCATGATGTGCATAGCATGGGCCGGGCGAGCCTCGAACATCAGCAGGAGCATCGATCCGACAGCGACCGGCAACCAGCGTTTCCAGCGTTGGTTCATGGCTTTTGTCCTCATCTGACAGACGGTCATGCGCCTGGCGCACAATGCCGGATGAAAAAAGGTTGTTCCTGGGAGGGCTGCGCCCTCCCACACCCTCCTGCGGGTGGGGGAATGGGGAAACCCGGTTGCCCCATACCCCTGCCTGCCGACGGCGCCCCCATCCCATGGGGGAGGGCGCCCAGCACCTCCCCCAGCGGGGAGAGGTTGGGAGGGGGCCGGGCCGCGCGCAGCGCCTTATGTGCAAGGTATTACCCCTAAAACTCGATCCCCGGCTGGGCCTTGAGCCCCTGGTCGCGGAAGGGGTGCTTGACCTCGCGCATCTCGGTGACCAGATCGGCGGCATCAATCAGGGCCGGCGGGGCATCGCGCCCGGTGATGATCAGATGCAGCATCGGGGGCTTATGCTCGCGGATCCAGGCGACCACCTCGTGGGTGTCGAGCCAGCCGAAATGCAGCACGTAGGTGAACTCATCGAGCAAGAAGACATCGTAGTCGCCGGAGACGATCTGCGCTTTAGCCGTCTCCCAGCCGTGCAAGGCCCGGGCCTGGGTCTCATCGAGATCGCGGCTCGTCCAGGTGAAGCCATCGCCCATAGGCGTGAGGGTGATGCCCATGCGCTCGAAGGCGCGCAGTTCACCGTAGTTGGCGTTCTCATGCTTAATGAACTGGATGCCGCCGACGCGCAGATCGCGGCCCCAGGCGCGCAACAGCAGGCCGAGAGCGGCGGTCGTTTTGCCCTTGCCGTTACCGGTGTTGACGATGAGCAACCCCTTGCGAACGCGGTTGGCGCGGGCGGCCTTGCGGCGCTCCTCGGCTTCAGGGGTGGAGTCGATCCGGGTTCCAGCCGGCTCTGAAGGTGTTTCGGCAGTCATAGGATTTCCATACCT
>DAOTYR010000349.1:0-10140 GCA_034434655.1 Chloroflexaceae bacterium | reverse complement strand
GGTTTGGCAGGGCTACGCCCCCCGAGAAGTCGGGTGTAGAGTTTTCCGGCGCATGCTCGCGTCGTATGCGCCACGTGGGGCATTGAGTCATGGCCAGAAAGTGGAATAAAATTACTGTTCGTGTATCTTTAATCGGTTCTCAATGATTAGTTAATCCAGGCATGCTAGACTCTTCTCAAGGCCTCCATCGCACTGAATATTGAGGATGATCCCATGGCTACCGAGGAACAGGTCCCTTCGTCCGAGGAACAGATCCCCTCGCCTGAGGAAGAGTCAGCCAGATCCACAGAGGAGTCGGTCCAATCCTCTGAGGAAGAACAGGCCGAGGACGACGAGGACGACGAGGACGAGGACGAGGACGACGAGGACGACGAGGACGACGACGATTGACGAGATGAGCCGCTGAGATGCAGGTAGCCGAATGCGGTAGCCTGAAACTTCCCTGCTATAATGGGGCACATGGCGTACCGCTTGCTGCTCCGGGGCATACAACTGGCCGCAGCCACCCTGGCTGCGGCCTATTTGATCTACTTCGCCGACCACGGGCTGCAACTCCTCAGCTTCGCTTACCCGCTTGACTACGGCGAGGGGCCGTTGCTGGCCCAGATCGAGCGTCTGCGCGAGGGGACACCGATCTGGCGCCTGTACGCCGATCCCGCCAGACCGCCCTTCCTGATCGTCAACTACCCGCCTGTCTACCTGCTCTGCGCCGCGCTGATCGCGCCGCTCACCGGGTCGGTGTTGAGCGCGGGGCGCCTGCTCTCGCTCCTCGCGGCTCTGGCTGTCGTGGGTGCCATCGCGCTGCTCGCGCGCCCGCGCCAGGCCCCCTTCGGGCTACTCCGCGCGTCGCTGGTGGCGCTGCTCTTTCTGTGCGTGCCGGTCGCCCGCGAGTGGGCGGCGCTGTTGCGCGTGGATATGCTCGGCATCGCCCTGGGGCTATGGGGGCTGGCAGCACTCAACGGCAACGCGGGACCGCCAGGGTCGCGCCGGGCCGCCGGGGCCGGCGTGCTGCTGCTGGCCTGCCTGTACACCAAACCCTCACTGATCGCCGCGCCCGTCGCGGCCGGTGGGTGGCTACTCTGGAAGGCCAGGCGCGGGCCGCCCGCCGAACGCCGCGCCTGGCTGCGGGCCGCCCTGACGCTCGCCGGCGTCGTCGGGGTGGGAGGCGGGGTGGCATTCGCGCTGCTGCAGAGCGCCAGCGCGGGCTGGTTCTGGTTCCACGTGGTCGCCGCCAACGCCAACCGCTGGGAAGCGACCCTGGCGCGCGACTTCTGGCAGCAGCAACTTGCCCTGCGCTGGCCCCTGGCCGTCGCGGCCCTTGTGGGAACGTTGTGGATAACTGTGGAAAAGCGGTGTCGGCGGGCGCCCGTGGAGGACCCGGCCCTGCTCGCGCTGCTGTACACCGCGGGGGGCGTGGTTACGGCGATCGGAGTGGGGAAAGTGGGCGCGTACAGCAACTACTTCCTCGAACTGTACGCCGGGCTGGTCTGGCTGGCAGCCTGGGCGGCTGCGCGGCTGCCAGCGACCCACAGCGAAGAAGCGCCCGCGCCGGGCCGGTACCTGCTCACACTCGGGGTAACCCACATGCCCGGGAACGAGGGCCTCCCGTCGTCGTCACCTCTCCGCGGGCAAGCTGCTCACGCTTCCAGGAGACATCTGAACACTTACCCGGGCCGCGCGACCATGGTCGCGCGCGGTGCCTTCTACGCCCTGCTGGCCGCCGCGCTGCTCTACTACCCGCCCCTGTGGGACGCGGATCGGCTGCGCCCGGCGGGGTTGATCGAACCGTCTCCGCCCCGACTGGCCTTCGGACGCTACAGCCTCCGGGCCGACGCCGCGCGCGAACGGCAGGTCCTGGCCGCGTTGACCCGCGTCGGCGACGCGCTGCGGGCCGAGATCGGCGCGGCGGGGCCGCTGATCTTCACCGATATGCCGGGGGTTGCCGCCGCCGCCGGGGTCGGCTCGCGCCTGCAGGTGTTCGAGGCGCGCCAGCTCTTCGACCAGGGACTGAGCGATGAACGCTCCCTGCTACGCGAACTGGCCAACGGGGAGATCCCCCTGGTGGTGCTCGACTACCTGGGCAACTGGCTCACCCCGGGCGTCATCGAGATCCTGACCCGGCGCTACGCCCAGGATGGCTCGCTGGGAACGTTCGATCTCTACCGGCCGGTGGATCTGGGATCGCCACAGGAAACCGATCTGCTCTTCACCGTGCCTGGCGGCACGTTGCGTTTAGGCGCCTACGGTCTGGCGCCGCCCCCGGGGGCGGCCCACGAGCCGGGCGCGATAGTGGCCCTGGGTCTGATGTGGATGGTCGCTGACGGGGCGCCATCGGCCCCGCTGACGGTCGTGACCCGGCTGCTCACCCCTGACGGCGCGGTGATCGTCGAGTCCGGGCGCCCGCTGCTCTACGGCGTGTTCCCGCCGGCGGAGTGGCCACCCGGCGCGCCGATCCAGCACCTGCAACCCCTGGCCCTGCCGCCCGAACTGGCGCAGGGCGATTACCTGCTGGCGGTGGGGCTGCGAACCAGCGCCCCCGGCGCCCCCGCGATGCAGACACTGACGCGCCTGACGATCGCCGGCGCCGGAGGCGCCTACATGCACGAGACCGGGCAGTTCGTGCCGGCAACCCTGCGGCGGGCCTGGGCCGAACTGGGGGCCGTGGAACGGGCGGGGTTCCCGCTGACCCCGGCGGTGCCCTTCGCCTGGGGGCATCTCCAATGCTTCGAGCGCGTGTGCCTGGAACTGCGGGAAGGAAGGGTGCGGACGCGCCCCCTCGGGGCGCGCCTGTACCTGGCCGAAACCCTGCGGGGCGATCGCTGCCTGGACGGGCGGCCCGCCGCCGGCGCCGTCTGCGCCGGCTTCGCCCCGGCCACGGCGCGCTTCGCGGAACTCGGCCCATCCCTCAGCGGCGAAATCGCCCGCAACGGCTGGATCGTGCAGTGGACCGAGGAAGCGCGCCTGGAGCGCCCGCCGGGGGGCGGTGATGCGGCCCTTGGCCGGCTTGGCGCCGAGACGTTGCGCCTGCCGCCGGGGATGCGTTACCGCTGGCCATAGATGGGGAAGCGGGGTTTCACTACACCCCCGGACGCTCACAATAGAAAAAGTCGCCGTTCACGGCCGCGTGGTAGGCATAGTTCACGCCATTCAGGCCCAGCACCAGGCGGTAGCCATCAACGAGGGCCTGGGTGTAGGCCATACCGGGCCGGGGGCAACCCAGGGCGCCATCGCTCCAGGTCACCGCCTCCGCAGAAACGATAGTTATCGCCGTGGGATCGGCGCCGGTGCGCCGGGCAAGATCGGCGATAGCCGCGGCGGCCTTAGCGGGGGGGACCGCACCCAGGCCCGTCAGCGGCGGCAGGGCGGCCGTCGGTGTGACCCGCGCCAGGGTGGGCCGGGCCGGGACCATTGTAGCGATCGGGGCGGTGAGGGTAGCCTGAGCGGCGGGAGTGGGGCTGGCCGCGGGCGCGGGGTAGGCCGTGGGGGGCGCCCCGCCCGGCGCGGGGTAGGCCGTGGGCGCCCCGCCCGGCGCGGGTGGGGCGGTTGGGGCCAGGGGCGTTGCGGTGGCGGGTAGGCCTGGTGTCGCGCCACAGGCGCCTATCAATGGCAGCATGGCCGCGCCCACAAACAGGGCGATCCAGCGCTTCCAGCGCGGTGTGCTAGATGCAAGACGCATAGGTCCTCCTTGTGGAGGGGGGTGGGGAAATCGGGTTTCCCCACCCCCTGTCCGAGTAGGTGGTCTCCGTGCACTCCGGTGTCTCGGTTGGCGGGTGGGGAAACCGGGTTTCCCCACCCCCTGCCTGAGTGGCAGGTCGGGGAGGAATTCGCCCTCTCAGGCCCCCCTGCCGTCTGCGGCAAATGCTCATACCCGGATATAGAACGTCACGCCGCGCCCGCGAGTTCCACGGCGACTGTGCTATACTGATGACGAACATCTCACCGGGACAGGGGGCAAGAGCGTGGGTCAGTACAGTCTCTCGATAGTGTTGCCGGTACATCGCAGCGACGGGCTTGATAGCCTGGTAGCGGAGTGCCTTGCGGTGGCTGCGCGCTACGTTGACGACTACGAACTGATACTCACCGCGGCGCGCAATACCGACATTGGCGCGACGGTCGCGCGCCTGGCCGCGAGTCACTGGCGGGTCTCGGCGCTGCCCTTCACGCGAGCGCCGGGGTTTCGCGCGGCCTTGCGGCAGGGCTGGAGCGTCGCGCGGGGCGATTATCTCCTTACCCTCGACCAGAGGCGCCTGGCGAGCGGCGCCGAAGTAGCGCGATTGCTGGCCATCGCTCCGGACTACGACGCCGTCTTTGGTTACCGCACCGATCCGCCGCGCGATCCGTTCACCTGGCTGCGCGCCATGGCGCTGCGCGCCCGTGTCAGGCCATCACCACGCGATCCTCTGCTCCGCACGTTTATGATCCGCGCCGAACTGCGGGACCTGCTGGCGCCCGATGGCCCCGATGCGCTGGCGCCGGCGGATGTGTACGCTGCCGCTATGCAACGCAGCCTGGCAATCGCCGAGGTCCCGGTCGCGGGCGCCTCTGCCGCGCGGGGGCGCGGGGCGTTGGAGGCTGGCGCGCTGCTGCTCCTCGCCGGCGGCCTGTGGATGCTGCGACGACGGGGCGCCGGCGCGGCGCGGCGCTAGCGGTCTGGCACGCTGCTCGTAATGGAGGCGGCGGGAGGGGGCGTTGGCCTGGCCCTCGCCACACAAAACTATCCATCGCGACCAGCCTGTCAGACCATCAGGCCCGCTCCCGAAGATCAGGATTGAGGAAAGGATCAGCACCATGAGCCAACCCGACGATCAGCAAAAGCCGCCCCAGCAACCGCAGAGCGACCTGGCCGAAGAACTGCGCGAACTGGGCCACCAGATCGAGCAGACCATTCGCAGCGCCCTGGAGAGCGATCGCGCCCGGCAACTCCAGACCGACATCTCATCCGGCCTGCGGGAGATCGGCGCCCAGCTCCAGAACGCGATGAAGGCGATCCAGGAAAACCCGCAGGTGAAGGAGTTGATCCAGCGCGGCGAGCAGGCGGTGAGCCAGGCCCAGCAGAGCAAGGTGGCCCACGACTTCCAGGAGACGCTGGCCCGTGGCGTGGCCATGCTCAACGAACAACTGGCCGGCTTTGTTAACCGGATGCGCGCGAGCGAACAGGCCCCGCCGCCTCCCGACGAATCCGCCGCAACCGGCGAGACCACGCGGCTGGATCCGGACGAGAAGTAACCCGCTTTCGCCGCACAGCCTGGCCTGCTACGCAAGCCTGGGAGGCGCCCTCCCCAACCCTCCCACCGGGTGGGGGTATGGGGAAACCGGGTTTCCCCGTACTCCTGCTCGAGGGCTGCGCCCCCAGACCCTCCTACGGGTAGGGGGATGGGGAAACCGGGTTTCCCCATCCCCCTGAGGCCTATGTTCACAGGAGCCGTCCATGCCGCCGGGCGGCACACCGCCCAATGAAAACGGGGGTATGGGGGAACCAGGTTCCCCCCATGTTCAGGTTAGGCGCGACGCGGGATCGTAGTCAGCGCCAGGGAAACTCCTGGCGCCGAATCCGACAGGTTTACCATCCGTGTAGGATTGCCATAGCTTCAGCAGGGTCTATGTGCGGACGTTTTACCCTGGCGGTCCCCGGCGAACAACTGATGTTGCGCTTCAACCTGGAGGAGGCGCCCGTCCTGGAGAGGCGGTACAATATCGCGCCGACCCAGGCAGTGGTCATGATCCGGCAGAACGACGGGCGGCGCATCGTGGAAATGGCCCGTTGGGGGCTGATACCGTCCTGGTCGAAGGACGCAAGCGCCGGGGCGCGGATGATCAACGCCCGCGCCGAAACGGTGGCAGAGAAACCCGCCTTTCGCGCCGCGTTCCGCCAGCGACGTTGCCTGATCCCCGCCGACGGCTTCTACGAATGGCAGGGGCGCGCTGGCGGCAAACAACCCTACTATGCGCGTCTGGCAACGGGCGAAGTATTCGCGATGGCCGGATTGTGGGAACGCTGGCAGGCACCCGACGGCATGTGGATGCAGAGTTGCACCATTGTCACCACTACGGCCAATGCGATCCTTCAGCCCCTCCACGAGCGGATGCCGGCGATCCTGGCGCCGGAACACTACTCCCTGTGGCTCGAGCCAACCATCCGTGATCCGGGGGCGCTGCAGGAGTTGCTCGGCCCCTATCCCGCCGCGCGCATGCGCGTCTACCCCGTCGGCAAAGCGGTCAACTCCGTGCGCAACGAAGGCCCTGGTTTGATCGAACCCCTCGAACAGGCGGGGACGTAACGCCGGCCCGGCGGCACTACGTCACGACCGGCCCAACCGAGATCACGCATGCGGCGATTTGCCAGGATTCGTGCGAGGCGGCGCCTGCATCGCCTTGCGCGGGTTCAAGGACTCCATCAGTGTCTGCGCGTGCTCGCGCCCAAGACGCAAGGCCTCGGCGCTCAACTCGCGCAGCCGCTCGGGCGAGAGTTGCTCACGGGTTGCGAACCAGCGCCAGGCGGTGACACCGGTGGCATATGTACCGGCATAGGAGACAGCCACCTTCGGGAGAATGCCCCAGAGGGGGATCAGGGAGACCAGCGCGCGGGCAATCTGTCGCCAGATGAAACCGCCGCCGAGCACGGGGATGATTTCGCCCAGGCGGGCGTAGTCATCAGGCGCCGCGCCGTGGGCCAGTGCCAGACGGTAGACCATCAGCGCCTGGTTCTTGGTGAGAACGACGATATCGGCTATGGCAAAGGGCGCGGCGAGCAAGGGTATCTGTTCGGGGATGGCCGACACGAGGGCGTAAGAAGCGTTGGCAAACGAGACCGAACCGACCAGTTCGCGAGAATAGGCCTCCCGCAACCCCGGCAGGGCGCGCGCCGCGGCCAGGCGCTTAGCGGGGGGCAGGGTTTCGAAGATCGCCGCAGCCAGGGTATCAGGCGCGGACGGCGCGTCAAGATCCGGGAGCGTGATCACATGCGTGTGGGCGAGGTGGGGCAGGGACGGCAGGTACTCGGCGCTGCGGGCAATGCCCACGATCACCAGGGTGGTGGGTAGGGCCAGTTCGGCCAGCCGGGTGAGCGCGAGCGACTCCGAGGCAGTGAGGGGCATCCGGGCGTCGAGCAGCACCAGCGCCATATCGGCGGGAAGGCGCCGATCCTCAAACGCGGCGGCCAGGGGCCGGTAGAGGAGCGGATTGGGCGTGACAGGACCGGCATCCAGAAGACCCTGCTCGCGCAGCAAGGCGCTGGCACGCATCCAGAGCGCGTGGGCGCCGAAACAGGCAATGGTAACCGGTCGCTCGCACTCGTCGCGAATCGCCGAGACATCGATTTCGCGCAATGTTTGGAACGCAACCCCCAGATCGTTCCGAATCGGCACAACGAACCTCCTCTTCTCATAACCAACGCCGTGCGGATTATAGCACGCGCAAAGCACCAGCCAGATGTGGTATAATAGAATAGCATTGCCGGGTTGTGTAATGGTAGCACTACGGACTTTGGATCCGTCTGTCCAGGTTCGAGTCCTGGCCCGGCAGCCACGATCACCGATGAGCGCCACACAACGTGTACCGGGCAACGAACAGGGGAAAACAACCTGTTTGCCGTACCGCTGGTGAACCAGGCGGCAGTGGGGCTTGGCTTCACTGCCGTTTTCGATGCCAGCGACAGGAAACGCCAGCGATTGCCGATTGTTGATTTCAGACTGGACGCGGCGCATCTAACGCGGTCACCATTGCGCCGATGCCCGAACAGGTCGCCTGGAAGCGCACTATGGACGGTCGTCTGCTCATTTTCAGTGGCAATGCCAATCCTGCCCTGGCCAGAGAGATCGCGGCAAACCTGCGCATGACCCTGGGTCGGGCCATGGTCGGTGAATTCAAGAATGGCGAGACGCGGATCAAGATCCACGACAACGTGCGTGGTTGCGACATCTTCATCATTCAGCCGACCTGCACCCCGGTTGACCACAACTTGATGGAACTGCTGCTGATGATCGACGCCGTGCGCCGGGCCTCGGCCCGCCGAGTGACGGCGGTGATCCCCTACTACGGCTACGCCAAGCAGGAGAAAAAAACCGCCGGGCGCGAGCCAATCTCGGCAAAACTGGTGGCCAATTTGATCCGCACCGCCGGCGCCGACCGGGTGCTGACGATGGATCTCCACGCGCCGGCGATCGAAGGCTTCTTTGACATCCCGGTGGACCATTTGCAGGCCGCCCCGCTCCTGTCGGACTACATCCACGGTCTGAACCTGCAGAACCCGGTGGTCGTCTCGCCGGACGCGGGCGGGGTGGGGCGGGCCAATCGCTTTCGCGAGCGCATCGGCGCCGGACTGGCCATCATCGCCAAACAGCGCCCCGAGCCAGATACTGCCGAAGTGATCGAGATGGTCGGCGAGGTTGAGGGCAAGACGGCGATTATCGTGGATGACATGATCTCCACTGGCGGCACCCTGATCGAGGCAGCGCAGGCCCTGGTTGAACGGGGGGCCAGAAAAGTGTACGCCTGCGCCACGCACGGCATCTTTGCGGCTGACGCGCTCGAACTGATTGCCCGATCAGACGTGATCGAGACCATTGTCACCAATACCATTCCCCAGAGCGCGGCTGCGGCGACAGCTCGTGTACGCGCCATCAGCGTAGCGCCGCTGTTCGCAGAGGCGATTATGCGCATCCACAAAGATCTTTCCCTGAGCGCCCTGTTCTCATAACCACTTCGCGCCTCTACCGGACGGGAGCGCCCGGGAAGGCTGCGTCCTCCCAGGAGACCGCTGTTACAGGCGGGCACCCTCGAGAGAGGTACGGAGGTCTGCGCCCGCCCTGATCCCGTTGTTTGGCCCGCGGCGGGTGTGCCCCCTGGCGCAGACAGCCCGAGTCTACCGTCATAGGCGAAATGGGGGTTGCGGGGAGGATAGCCTCCCCGCAACCCTCTAACGGTAGCGCAGGTGGGAAGCATGGCTTAGCGAAGGAGTGATTCCTTGGAGGAACCCGAACCTGGTATGATGATCGTCGGCATCATGCTATGTTTGCTGGTGCTGGCATGTATTTCGGCAGTTGACGCCGCAGTGAGCGCGACCGGTCGCCACCGTCTCGGCGCGCTGCTGACCGGGTCGCGGAGCGACACCTATGTTCAGCAGGCAATCGCCCGGCTGATCGAGGACCCCTACTTCTTCACCTCCACCATCATCGTTCTGAAGACCATTACGCTGATCGCGGCAACGGCGCTCACCATCGGTCTGAGCGCCGGGGACGGGTCAGGTGCGCTTGCCGGCGGGTTGGCCAGCCTGCTCGTCGCCGTGCTGGCGCTTGGCGAACTGCTGCCGCGGGCCTGGGCCATCCGTCATCCCGAGGGGGTCGCGCGCCTGCTCGCAGGCCCGGTCGTGATCATGTCAACGATCCTGTGGCCAGTGCTGGTCGTGGTGCGGGTCGTGTTCCTGCGGCTCAGCGGACAGGCAGCGCCCACGGCGCCGCTGGTGGCAGAGGAAGAACTGCGGCTATTGATGAACGCCGGCGAGGAGCAGGGGCTGATCGAGCAGGAAGAGCGCGAAATGATCGAAGGCATCATCGCCTTCGGTGACACGCTGGTGCGCGAGATCATGGTTCCGCGCGTTGATATCGTGGCCCTGGAGAGCGGCAGCACCCTCGAACAGGCGCTCGATGTGGTCAGTTCCAGCGGCCATTCACGCATTCCGGTCTATGAGGGCACGCTTGACCACGTGATCGGCATCCTCTACGCAAAGGACCTGATCCCCGCGCTGCGCCACAACGACCGGAGCATGCCGATCAATTCGATGTTGCGACCGGCCCACTTCGTGCCGGAAACAATGAAGGTCAACGCCCTGCTAGAGGACTTGCAGCGACGTAAGGTGCATATGGCGATCATCGTCGACGAGTACGGGGGTACGGCAGGGTTGGCCACCATCGAGGATCTGATCGAACAGATCGTCGGCGAGATCCAGGACGAGTACGACACCGAAGAACCGTCGGTACAGCCGGTGAGCGACGATGAGTTTGTCGTTGACGCGCGCCTGCCAATCGAAGATGTCAATGACCTGCTGGACGTGCACCTGACCTCGGAGACCGCCGAGCGGATCGGTGGTCTGGTCTACGAACACCTGGGGCGCGTGCCGCGGCAGGGCGATCAGGTGGACCTGGG
>DAOTYR010000348.1:0-10934 GCA_034434655.1 Chloroflexaceae bacterium | reverse complement strand
CGCACACGAACAGGATGAACATAGGTTCTTCTTGAGAGGGCTGCGCCCTCCCAAACCCTCCCACCGGGTGAGAGTACGGGGAAACCGGGTTTCCCCATACCCCTGCGTGAGGGCGAGGCCCTCCCGCGGGCAGGGGCATGGGGAAACCCGGTTTCCCCTCACCCCCGAAGCCGGCCTCAGATCCGGCGGGCGGCCCAGGCGGCCAGTTGCTCGCGGAAGATCTTGGCGTTGTGCCGGATGTCCACCGGGAAGGCCGGATGCACCAGGAAGGTGGCGATGCCGGCGGTCATCGGGTAGCGCGCGCCCAGGGCGCGCAACTCGTCCAGCAGGTGGGCGCGGGCGGCGGGCTCGCGCAGCACGCGCCGGTCGCGCGGCTCGACGATGACGACCGGGCGCTGCGCCCCCATCGCGCCCACGCCGACCAGGGCGCTGCGAGCCACGCCCGGGTGCTGGTTGAAGATCAGTTCCACCGGCTCGGTGAACAACGTCTCCGCGGGCGTCACGACGCGATGGCTCTTGCGCCCGTAGAACCACAGCCGGCCCGCGTCGTCGAGATAGCCCAGATCCCCCATACGGTGCCACACGCCGTCGGCGTCGGCGATCTTGGCGCGCGCGGTGGCCTCGGGACGGTTGAGGTAGGTCTTCGTCACCGAAGGCCCTTTGACGCAGATCTCGCCGACCTGGAAGGGCGGCAGCCCCAGGGCCTCGTCCCAACGCTCAATCGGCGCCTCGCTGATAGGGATGATGCGCAGCGTCACCTCGGGCACGGGGCGACCCACGCACGTGCCCGCGGTTGGATCGGCGCCGCGACCGGCAATCGCGGCGAGCACCTCGGCGCCGCTGATCGACGTGATCGGCAGAGCTTCGGTGGCCCCGTAGGGGGTGTGCGTGTCGGCGGCAGACGCCAGAATACGCCGGAAACGTTCGTGGAGGGCGGCAGGCACGGGCGCCCCGGCCATCAACACGCGCCGCAGATGCGGCAGCGTGATGCTATGCTCAAGACAATAGGCGCTCACCTTCGCCCAGATCGCCGGCGAGCCGAAGGTGGAGGTGACCCGCTGGTCCTGCATAAAGGCCACGACGGCGGCGGGGTCGCACGCCGCGGGACGGGTGGGGTCAATCGGCGGGATGGCCGAGGTGCAGCCCAGGGCCACGTTGAACAGGGCAAACAGGGGAAAGGCCGGCATGTCCACTTCGCCCGGCTCGATACCGAACAGATCGCGCAGCAGGCGCACCTGCGCCTCGAACATGGCGTGCTCGTAGAGCACGCCTTTGGGGACGCCGGTGCTGCCGGTGGTAAAGATGATCGCCGCGGGCGCCTCGGGGGCGACCGGTTCCAGCGGAAACGGCGTATCGAGCGGCACGCTCAGGTCGGCGAGGTTCGCGTCGCCGAGGGGGACGCAGCGCGAGCCGACGACGATGCGCCGTCTCACGGCGCGAAAGGCGCGCGGAAAGACTAGCGCCGCCAGATGGGCGCGCGGCACGCCGATGAGGGCCTCGGGGGCGCACGCTTCGATGCACTGCGCCAGGTTGCGCCGGCCCATCGCCGGGTCGATCAGAATGGGCACCGCGCCAACCTTCAACAGTGCGAAGGTCAGGCTGATCAGGGGAATGCCGGCGGGCACCATCGAGAGCACCCGCGTGCCTGGCCCGATCCCGGAGGCGCTCAGGCCCCAGGCGTAGCGATCGCTCACCCGGTCGAGTTCGGCGAAACTGAGGCGCCGGTAGATCGGCCTGCCGGCGCGGTCGCGGCCCGTTCCGGCCACCACGGCGACCTGTTCGGGGCGCTCGCGGGCCATCTGCGGCAGGTAGCGGGCGATGTTGGCGCCATAGACGCCGGTTTCGGTGCGTTCCAGGTTGATGGTCATGCGGGTCTCGTTCTCAGGCCTGGTTTCACGGCGGTGGAGGGGTGCGGGGAGGCGATGCCTCCCCGCGTACCCCCGCCTTACGCCAGGAAGCGCCGCACGCGCGGCACGATCTCCTCGTGGGCATCTTCAAGCACATAGTGACCGGCATCGTCGAAACGCAGCGCCTCGGCGGCGGGGAAGCGTTCGAGCCAGCCGGCGAGAAAATGGTCGGTGAAGCACCAGTCCTTGCCGCCCCACAGAATGAGCAGAGGATGCTTCCGCAGCGCGGCCAGATCGCGGTCAATCGCGTCTACGACAGCCCAGGTGGGATGGCCGGGATGCATGGGAATATCGCGCACGAAACCCTGGATGGCAACACGGTCGCGCCACGAGCGGTACGGCAGCACGTAGCCGTAGCGCACCTCGGGGTGCATAGGACGTTCCACGGCCATCAGCGTGCCCCCGAGTACGAAGGCGTTAAGACCACGCACGGCCAGGTCGCCGAAGAGCGGGTAGCGACACACGGCGATGCGCCAGGGCAGCCGCGGCGAGAGAAACGCCGCCGTGTTCAGCACCACCAGACGCCGCACCCGCTCCGGGTGGGCCACGGCCCACCCCAGGCCGATCGGGCCGCCCCAGTCGTGAACCACCAGGTCAATCCGTCCCAGATCGAGATGGCTGAGCAAACGGTCGAGGTTGGCAATATGGGTGCTGAGGGTGTAGGGGTACGCCTGGGGTTTGTCGGAAAGCCCGCAGCCCATATGGTCAGGAGCGATGACCCGGTGGGCATCGCGGAGGCCGGAGATGAGCCGGCGGTAGTAGAACGACCAGGTAGGATTGCCGTGCAGCAGCACCACCGGCGGGCCGGCGCCTTCATCCACGTAACTCAGCGCGCCGCCCGGCACGGCGAGACGCCGCGCGCGAAAGGGGTACATCTTGCGAATGGGCGACAGATCGATTTCGAGGTCGCCGGCAGCGGTCTGCTGCATAAGGCACCCGGGTGATATTACAGGAGTTACGCGGTGGAGGGGTGCGGGGAGGCTTCGCCTCCCCACACCCCTTTTCCCGACCGCGGCGGCCAGGCGGCCTGGCGCAACCCCCACGGCCCGTCCGCCGCGGGCGGGCAACAATCGGTTGGTAGAGGGCCCGCGGCCCTGCGCCGCGCATGCGCTATGAGCAGTATAAAGGCAAAAGGCAAAAGGGAAAAGGCAAAGGGCAGGTGATAGGGAAACCAGGTTTCCCCCTCCCCCTCCAACCGGCGCGCCGTTCCTTGACAGCGAGCGGAGTGGTGGTAGGATACATGTACGATTAGTTCATCTAACTAATCGCGCGAACCATATGGAAGGGCTTCCCGATGCCGCCGCCCTCCCGGAATTGCGAAGCGCCAGCGCCGGATAACGCGCACCGCCTGCTGTGCCTAGTCGAGCGCCTGCGCCCCCAGTTGATCGGCCCGACCTTTCAGCGGCTCACCGATCTGCACCTCTCGCCATCGCACATTCGCCTCATGCGCCTCCTGCGGTCGGAGGGTCCGCTGGCGATGAAGGAACTGGCCGAGCGTCTGGGCATCAGCCCGCCCTCGGTAACGGCGCTGACCCGGCGGCTGGCGGCCACGGGGCTGGTCACGCGACGCCCCCACGCCGATGATAGCCGCGTAGTGCTGCTTGAACTGACCCCCGCCGGGGAGGCGTTGCACGCGCAGGTTATCGAAGAGCAACTGACGCGCATGGGCCAGTTTCTGGCCGGGCTGTGCCCCAACGAGCAAGATCTGTTGCTGGATTTGCTGGAGCGGGCCATTCGCGCCGGCGAGGAGCGGATAAGCCAGTTCTGAGGTGACCATCGTGCGCCGCGTTCAGCCCCCTCCCAGCCTCCCCCCGCCGGGGGCGGGAGTGCGGCTCCTCCCCCCGGCAGGGGGAGAGTGGGAGGGGGGACTGAAGCGCCGCAGCCAGGCTCTGCACCAATAAGGAAACCACCTTGCAAGCTCACATGAACCCGCCGGCGCGCATAGGGGCCAGCGGCTCCGCCACACGACGCCGCGGCCTGCTCCGCGCCATCGGCTACCTCGGCAATCAGCGCCGCAGCGCCTCGATCGCCTATGGCGCCCTGGTCATTGCCACCCTGGCGCAACTCGCCGTGCCCCAGGTGGTGCAGAATATGATCGACGCCGTGACCCGGGCCGGCGCCGACCTGTCCGTCGCCGAGCGGGTCATCCTCAACGGCGCCGCCCTGATTCTGCTCTTCGCCGTGCTGCGGGGCGTCTTTTCTTTCCTCCAGGCCTTTATGTCGGAGAGCACCTCGCAGGGACTGGCCTTCGATCTGCGTAACGCGATCTTCGAGAAGATCCAGCGGCTCTCCTTCAGCTACTACGACCAGAACCAGACGGGCCAGCTCATGGTCCGCGCCACCGACGATGTCGAACGCTTACGCACCTTCATCGCCCAGGGCCTGATGATGAGCGTCCAGGCCTTTCTGCTCCTGGGCGGGGCGCTGGTGGTGCTGGCCCTCACCAATCTGCAACTGACCCTGGTGGTGTTGCCGCTGCTGCCGATCGCCCTGGCGATCTTCGTCGTCTTCGGGCGCCTGATCCAGCCCCTCTTCGCGGTGGTGCAGCAGAAGCTCGCAGCGCTCAACACGATCTTGCAGGAGAACCTGGCGGGCATCAAGGTAGTCAAAGCCTTCGCCCGTGAGCCGTATGAGGAACGTCGCTTCGATGCGGCGGTCACCGATCTGATGGCCCAGCAGTTGCGCGTCAGCCGGATCTTCTCGTTCCTGTTTCCGGTGGTCTTTCTGGTGGCCCAGATCGGCCAGGCCGCCATCCTCTACTTCGGCGGGCAGCAGATCCTGGGCGGCACGCTCAACCTGGGCGAGTATCAAAAGTTCAGCCTGTACCTGGTCTATGTGTTCTTCCCCCTGGGCCAGTTGGGCTTTATCATCGCCCTGATGGCCCAGGCAGCGGCCTCGGCGGATCGGATCTTCGAGGTGCTCGACACGCAAAATGAGATCAGCGACCGGCCCGACGCCTATCCGCTGCCGCCCATCGAGGGGCGCGTCGAGTTCCGCAACGTCACCTTCCGCTACTTTGGCAGCAGCGAACCGGTGCTGCGCGAGGTCAGCTTCGTGGCCGAACCGGGGCAGACCATCGCCCTGCTGGGGGCCACCGGCAGCGGCAAGACCAGCATCATCAATCTGATCCCCCGTTTCTACGATGTGAGCGAAGGGGCGGTGTTGATTGACGGCCACGATGTGCGCAATGTCACCATTGATAGCCTGCGCTCGCAGATCGGCATCGTGCTGCAGGAGACGAACCTGTTCAGCGGCAGCATCCGCGACAATATCGCCTTCGGGCGGCCCGAGGCCAGCGATGAGGAGGTGATGGCCGCCGCTCGCGCGGCAGCCGCGCACGACTTCATCATGAGTTTTCCCGAGGGCTACGCCACCCGTGTGGGCGAGCGCGGAGTGACCCTCTCCGGCGGGCAGAAGCAGCGCATCGCCATCGCTCGCGCCCTGCTGCTCAATCCGCGCTTGCTCATCCTCGACGACTCGACCAGCAGCGTTGACCTGCAAACCGAGCGGACCATTCAACGCGCGCTGGAGGGCTTGATGCGAGGGCGCACGAGTTTTGTGATCGCCCAGCGCATCAGCACCGTGTTGCACGCCGATCAGATCATCGTGCTCGACAAGGGGCGCGTGGCCGCCCGCGGCACGCACGCCGAATTGATGGAGACCAGCCCCATCTACGCCGAGATCTACCACTCGCAACTGGTGGCCGACACGAACGAGACTACGAGGTAGCTGATCTTGCCGGGCCGGAGCATGCCGAACCCCCGGCGGCCCCGCCCGCGGCCGGGGCAAGGGGAACCCCGGCGGCCCTGCTCGCGCCCGCGGCAGAGACATGGGGAAACCCGGTTTCCCCATCTTCGTAACCAGTGTGGGGGTGCCTGACACCCCGGACAATAAGGAACACCCAGATGATGATGGGAGGACCGGGCGGCCCTGGCCGCCTGCTCAACCAGGAAACGCAGAAGCCCAGACGGGTCGGCGCGACCCTGGCGCGCTTCTGGAGCTACTTCCGCCCGTGGTGGTACGCCATCGCGCTGACCGTGGCGCTGATCGTCGTTGCCACGACCCTGCAAGTGGCCACGGCGCCGGTGATCGGCCAGGCGGTTGACTGCTACCTCGCGCCGAACCCGGCGGCCTGCTGGATCGATCCGCCGGCGGTCAACCTCGAGGTCCAGGCCCGCCTGGCGGGCCTGGGCCGCCTGGTAGCCATCCTGGCGCTGCTCTTCACCGCCGGCTCGCTGCTCCAGGGTCTGGCCTTCTTCACCCTGAACTGGGCCGGGCAGCGCGCCCTGCGCCAGATCCGCGAAGACACCTTCGCCCAGATCCACCGCCTCTCCCTGGGCTTCTACACCCGCAACGAGGCCGGGAACATCATGAGCCGCATCACCAACGACACCGACACCATCCAGCAGACCCTCGGCTTCGCCCTGCTCAGCGTGGTGAGCGGCGCGCTCCAATTGACGATCACCGGGGCATTGATGCTGCAAACCAATGTCCCCTACGCTCTGCTCAGCCTGAGCGTGCTGCCGCTGATGGCCTGGGCCACCTTCTACTTCTCGCAGCAGGCGCGGCGGGCGTTCCGGCGCAGCCGCCAGGAGATGGGCAGCGTCAACGCGGGGTTGCAGGAGAGCATCGCCGGGGTGCGCGAGGTGCAGGCCTTCAGCCGCGAGGAGGAGAGCATCGAACAGTTCCGGCGCGCCAACGCGGCCAACCGCGATGCCAATGTGCGCGCGGCCAGTTTTACCAGCGCCCTCAACCCGGTGCTGGAAGCCCTGGGCTACCTGGCGATCGCCATCGTCGTGGTCGTCGGCGGCCTGAGCGCCCTGCGCAACCAGCCGCTGCTAGGCACCACCGTCATTTCGCTGGGCACGGTCTTCGCCTTCATTCAGTACGTGCAACGGTTCAACCAGCCCATCCAGCAGATCGCCGTGCTCTGGACAAACATTCAAAGCGCGATTGCCGGCGGCGAGCGCATCTTCGGCTTGCTCGACGAGGTTCCCGAGATCGTGGATCGCCCCGACGCCCGGCCCTTGCCGCCGATCACCGGGCGGGTGGCCTTCGAGGAGGTCTGGGCCGAGTACAGGCCCGGCGAGCCGGTGCTGAAGGGCGTTAGTTTCGTTGCCGAACCGGGGCAGACGGTAGCGATCGTCGGGCCGACCGGGGCGGGCAAGACGACGATCATTAACCTCATTCCGCGCTTCTACGACGTCAGCCGGGGCCGGGTGACGATTGACGGCCACGATGTGCGCGAGGTCACCGCGGCCAGTCTGCGCGGCCAGATCGGCATTGTCTTGCAGGACACCTTCCTCTTCTCCGATACGGTGATGAACAACATCCGCTACGGCCGCCTCGAAGCCACGGACGAGGACGTGATTGCCGCGGCGAAGCTGGCCATGGCCCACGACTTCATCGCCCGTCTCCCCGAAGGCTACCAGACGCGGCTGGGCGAGCGGGGCGCCGGTCTCAGCCAGGGCCAGCGTCAACTGATCGCCATCGCCCGCGCGGTGCTGGCCAACCCGCGCATCCTGATCCTCGACGAGGCCACCAGCAGCGTGGACACGCGCACCGAGCGTTTGATCCAGCGGGCCTTCGACACGCTGCTGGAGGGACGCACCAGTTTCGTGATCGCCCACCGGCTCAGCACCATCCGCAACGCCGACCAGGTGCTCATGGTGCAGGGCGGGCAGATCGTCGAGCGCGGCACGCACGAGGAATTGCTGGCCCTGCGCGGGGCCTACTATGCCCTGTACACCAGCCAGTTCCGCCGGGAGGAGGAACTCGCCGCCTAGGTTCGCGCGTCCCGGGCGGCGCCCGCCCAAACCCTTCCGTGAGGGGATTGTTTTCACCTCACACCCTTTGCGCCCTGGCGCCTTTGCGTCAACCGGGCGCGGATAGCGGATCGTGTGCCCCTCACACGCTTCGCGCCTTCGCGCCTTTGCGTCAACCACGCCGCATAACCCTCTAGAGCGCCCGTTCCCGCTCCAGGGCCTCACGCGGCGTCCGCACGGTGACTGCGCCGTTGAACGACACCTGGCTCTCGGCCAGGGCGCTGGCCGTCGCGGCGGAGATCCCGCTGATCGCCACCTGGCAGCCGATGAGGCGCAGGGCCTCGACCGCGCGCCCCAGCGCCCGCGCCGCGTCGGCGTCCACATTCGAGGCGCCGGCGACATCGAGCACCACCAGCCGCGCGCGTTGCTCATTGGCGCGGCGCACCAGGCGCCCCACCAGGTCCTCGGCGCGCCCATCGTCAACCGGGCCGACGATGGGCGCCAGCAACACCCCTTCGGCCAGGGCGATCGCCGGCGTTTCCAGCCGCGCCACCAGCTCAAGCAGGCGCTGCTGGCGCGCGTTCTGTTCGCGTAACGTCTCGGCCTGCGCCCGCAATGCGCGCGCCTGGGCATCGGCGCGGCGTAGCGCCTCCTCGGCCCGCGCGCCGTTCGCCGTGGCCACCCGCAGGGCCGTGTCAGCCACCAGGCGGCTGAGGAGCATACAACTCACCACCAGGGCGAAGCTCCCGAAGGTGCGCAGATCGTTGGTGTAGGCGCTCAAAAAGCGCGCCTCCGGCCCGGCGCGCAGCGCCAGGATGGCCAGCAAGCCCAGGGTGCTGCCTACGATCCAGCGCGGCCCGGCCAGCACCTGCGCCACCGCCGGCGGCACCAGCACCACCAGCGCCGAATACTCGCGCACGAATTTCTCAGGCGTTCCCAGACCCACGGCCACGGTCACGGCCACCATGTTCACCGCCAACGCCGCCTCCCAGCCGCGCCGGTAAGCCCCCAGGATGCCGAGGCTCAGCAGGGTGGCCGCCACGCTGATGGCAAAGGCCGGCTCACGCATGTCCTTGAGCATCTGGCCGATGGCAACCACGGTGGCGCCCGCCACCTGCGCGATCAGGAGCGCCGTAACAATCTGTCGCCGGCCCATTCTACCCTCCGCAGCCAACAGCGCTCGCACGCCGGGGGAACCGTGTTGTTAGCGCGAATAACCGTTGGGTTATGATCTTTGAGAAATTAATCCCCTATAGCCCGCGCAGGCGGGCTTCGCATCCCGTAGCCGAGGGCTTCAGCCCCACGGCCAGCCCGATATACCGAATGAATTTCTCAAGACCATCAGCCCCACGGCACGAGGGGCAAGCTGCCCGCGCTTCCGGCGCCGCACGGCTTGACCCAGGACGTATTCGCGCTAACATGGTGTTCCCTCTGGCCCCCACTTACAAAGTTCTCAGCTTCAGCCAGGTGAGCAAAAACACAACCGTTAACTCCCATCGGCAGCATAGCCACAGTATAGTCATTCTCTGCAAAAGGAGCGCGCCTGTGCAGGTCAATCCGGGAATCTTCAAAGCCTACGACATTCGCGGGATCTACCCCACCGATTTGAACGAGGCGATCGGCTACCTTATCGGGCGGGCCTTCGTGACCCTCCTCGGCGCCGAGACGGTCATTGTCGGGCGCGATATGCGCACCTCCGGCCCGGCGATGTTCGAGGCGGTCACGCGCGGCATCACCGAGCAGGGCGCCGACGTGACCGACATCGGCATGGTCAGCACCGACCAGTACTACTTCGCCTGCGCCGTCCTCGGTCTCCCCGGCATGATGGTGACGGCCTCGCACAACCCCAAGGAGTACAGCGGCTTCAAAATGGTGCGCCAGATGCCCTACCTGCTCAGCGGCGACGAGGGCATTCAAGACCTGCGCCGACTGGTTGAACGCGAAGCCTTCCCCCAACCCGCGCGCAAGGGCGCCGTCAAACGGTACGACTTCCAGGAAGCGTTTATCGCCAGGGCGCTCTCGCTGATCGACGTGGCGGCGCTGGAAAACGGCGGCGCCCTGGGCCGCCCCCTGCGGGTCATCGCCGACACCGGCAACGGCATGGTCGGCCCCATTCTCCAGGAGATCTACCGTCGGCTGCCGATCACCTTTAGCGGCATGTACCTCGAACCTGACGGCACGCTGCCCAACCACGGCCTCGACCCCCTGCAACCCGAGAATCGCGCCGAGCTGCAGGCGCGCGTGCCCGCCGAAGGGTTCGATATCGGCTTCCTCTTCGACGGCGACGGCGACCGCTTCTTCGCCGTTGATGATCGCGGCCGCTTCATCTCCGGCGACTTTCTGACGGCGATCCTGGGGCAGTATATGCTGGAGAAGTCTCCCGGCGCGAAAGTGATCTACGATGTGCGCGCCTCCTGGGCCGTGCCCGACCTGATCCGCGCCAGCGGGGGCATTCCGCTGATGGAACGTGTCGGCCACGCCTTCATCAAGCGGCGCATGGCCAACGAAGACGCGGTCTTTGCCGGCGAGGTCACCGGCCATTACTACTTCCGCGACTTCTTCTACGCCGACTCGGGCATTATTCCGTCGCTGCTGTTGATGGAACTGCTGGCGAAGCGCGGCGTGAGAATGAGCGCGCTGCTGGCCGATCTGGAGGCGAAGTATTTCATCTCCGGGGAGATCAACTCGAAGGTGCCCGACGTGCCTGCCAGACTCGACGAACTCGCCGCCCGCTACGCCGATGGCAAGGTCGAGCGCCTCGACGGCGTCTCGGTGAGCTACGCCACCTGGCACTTCAACGTGCGCGGCTCGAACACCGAGCCGCTGATCCGCCTCAACCTGGAGTCGATCGCCTCGCCGGAGGAGATGGCCGCTCGCCGCGATGAGGTGCTGGCGATCATCCGCGGGGAGGGCGCTTCGTAACCGGTCCGGTCCATCCACGGGAGGGTGTGGGCGGGCTGCGCGCCCTCCCAGGCAAACACCTTTGCTTCGCCCTAACCTGAAAATAGGCTCTTGAAGAGGGGTGTGGGGAAACCGGGTTTCCCCACGCCCCTGCCCGGGGGAGGGCCTGGGAGGGCAAAGCCCTCCCAGGAGAACCCTGTTATCCCCTTGCGGTGCGGGCCGGAGGCCCGCGCACCCGGGCCCCGACCTACGGGAGGGTCTGGGAGGGCTGCGCCCGCGCAGGAACGACCTGTTTTCATCCCGTCGGTGCGCGGCGCGAGCCGCATGGATGGCTGCGGTGACCATCGTGCGCCGCGTGCAG
>DAOTYR010000347.1:0-2363 GCA_034434655.1 Chloroflexaceae bacterium | reverse complement strand
AATGGTATTAGCGGGGGCGCGGACAGACGCCTACACCCGCTCGATGTACTCACCGGTGCGCGTGTCAATCTTCAACCGATCGCCCGCATTGACGAACCCCGGCACCTGGATGACCGCGCCCGTCTCCAGGGTGGCCGGCTTGGTGACATTGGTAGCCGTATCGCCGCGCACCGCCACCGCCGTCTCGGCGACTTCGAGGATCACGAAGATCGGCAGTTCGACCCCCAGCAGCGTCTCCTTCTCCGAGTCATAGACCAGGTCGGCAGTCTCATTTTCCTTAAGGAAGCGCGCCGCGTCACCCACCATCGCCGCCGCGACGGGGATCTGATCGTAGGTGTTATTGTCCATAAAAATAAAATCGTCGCCCTCGCGGTAGAGGTACTGCATCGGGCGCCGCTCGATGCGCACAATATCAATATCCGCGCCCGCGCGCAATCGATCTTCAATCACCTTGCCATTGGCGAGATTCTTCAACTTCACCCGCACGAAAGCGCGCCAGTTGCCCGGCGCCACGTGCTGGAACTCAACGACCTGATACAATTCGTTGTTGTAGCGGATCACCATGCCGTTGCGCAAATCTGATGTTGTGCCGGCTGCCATCTGTGTATCTCCCGTTTGAAACAAGCGCCAAACTGCAACGGCAGGTTCCGACGAAGCCATGCCGCTGGCTGCTACCACTATAGCCGCACCTGGCGATCTCGGCAAGTTGGGGCAGGGCGCAACCCGAAGCGTGGCGCCACCTGGTCCACGCTTCGCCGTGTCGGAGGGGCGCGGGGAACCCCGGGTTCCCCACGCCCCTCGCGACTCACTTCACTTCACCCACCACCTCGATCCCGTTCTGGGCCATATGGTGGAGGAAGAGCACGTGGTGCAGATCGCCGTCGTGGGCCATGATCCCCAACTCACGGGCCACCGACACCGGGGTGTCATAGGTGTCCACCGCGCTGGCGGGCACAATCACCCGGCGCTGCATATTCAAGGCGTTAGCTTCCAGGCGCAGATGCATCGCCGCGCTGTACACGCACAGGTCGGTGCAGTCGCCGACGATGATGAACGTGTCCAGTTCGGGGCGCTCGCGCAGCCAGTCGCCCAGGCGCGTGCCCAGGTGCGAACTGAGCGAGTTCTTTTCAATGATCGTGATCGTGTCGGCGAAGGGCAGTTCGGCCAGCTCGCGCACGGTCTGACTTTCGGGCGTGCCCCTGATACAGTGCGGGGGGTAGGCCGCGAACTCGGGCGTATGGGGATCGTGGGTGTCCTGCGTCAGCACAAACTGCCGCACCCCCAGGGCATAGGCCCGCGTAAAGACCTCCACCACCGGCTGAATGAGCGCCCGCACCCGCGGCCCCGCCAGGGGGCCTTCGTTGCAGAAGCCGTTGATCATGTCGATGGAGAAGACCGCTACCCGCTCGGGGCGCCCGCCGACGATCGTCGCCAGATCCGCCGCGGGCAAGGCGGCATACCACTGCTCCAGGTAGCGCAGAAACGGCCCGGCCGCGCTCAGGTTGATGCTCCGGCTCATACGCGCTGCTCCTCTCTGGTTATGGTGTTTTTATGACACTAATGCTACCAGACAGCGTGCCCGCTGTCAAGGCGGGGCAACCCGCTTGCCACGCTTTGCATTTCCTCCCACCGTGTGCTAGACTATCCACGGTACGGGCCGGTAGCTCAGTGGAGTAGAGCACTAGTCTTCGGAACTAGGTGTCGGGGGTTCGAATCCCTCCCGGCCCGCCACCCGCGACGCTGCCACAGCGTCGCGTTTCTGTGTCGCACGGCAACCAACCATGGGTCGAGGACGCTACCCTGCCCGGCTGAACGTGGCCCCTCCGCCGCCCGAACTCGCCGCGCGCTACTTGCACGACTGGCCGGGCCGCGAACTGTACCTGCATCCCGAATGCTTCCCACCGCTCTCCTCACCCGGCTTGTTCGGCGACTCTCGCCCGCTGGAACTGGACATTGGCTGCGCCACCGGCGATCTGGTGCTGGCCCTGGCCTCCGCCCACCCTGAGGCCAACTACGTCGGCGTGGACATTGTTGCCAAGCCCCTCTGGCGCGCCGTGGAGCGGGCGGCGCGGGCCGGCCTGTCGAATGTGCGCTTCATCCACGCCGACGCGCGCCTGATCTACCGCACCGTGCCCGATGGCGCCCTGCGGGCCGCCTATGTTCACTTCCCGGCCCCCCTGCTCCGCAGCCGCCAGCGTAATCAACTGCTCATCTCCGCCGAACTCCTCACCCAGATGGAGCGCTGCCTGGCCCCTGGCGGCGTGCTCAGCGTCATGACCGACCACCCCGAGGTCCACGCCACGTTACTCAATCTGCTCCCCCTCGCCCCCGGGCTGCGTCTGGTCGAGCCAGCGGCCTGGTCG
>DAOTYR010000346.1:0-1999 GCA_034434655.1 Chloroflexaceae bacterium | reverse complement strand
CATAGCTCGGCGCGATGCCATTCTCTCCAGCGCGCATGTTATCTATAGAGCTCCTGAGGCGCTGTATGTCGCGTGATGAGACGACACTCGCCGATATTCTCCGCGCGGCGAGACTGGTTGTGGTCTTTGCTGACGGCGTGGATATTGACGCCTTTCTAGACGACCTCAAGACCCAGTCTGCGGTGCTTCACCAGCTCATGATCACAGGACTTACGCGGTCGCCTTCCGGCGGGGAGGGGGCCACCAACCAGTTGTTGCCCGCCCGCGGCGGGAGGGCCGTGGGTGTTGCGCCAGGCCGCCTGGCCGCCGCGGGCTGCCAATGGGTTATGCGGGGAGGCGAAGCCCCCCCGCACCCCTCCACCGCGTAAGTCCTGTCACATGAGACGGTCATACGTATGACCCACAACGCCGCGATGAACAAAGGTTGTCCTGGGAGGGCGCAGCCCTCCCCAATCCACCCGCGATGGGGGTATGTTCACCTCAGACTGATCGCGCGCGCCCTGATCGGCCCGTTGCTGGCCCTGGTCCTCGTGGCCGGCGCCCTGGCGGCGCCCCCCGCGCGCATCCCGGAGCAGGTGCCGCCCTCTGCCGCCGATCCCTTTCTCGCCTCCCAGGCCGCCGCGCTGCTCCCGGCCCATAGTGGCGACCTGGCCCGCGCCGCCGAGTGGGATCGCTACACCATCGTCGCCGCCGCCGACCCCGCCGCGCTGACCGTGCGCGGCACGGTCAGCGTCACCGTCACCAACCGTTCGGGCCTGACCTACGACCGGCTCTACTTCCGTCTGTACCCCAACCATCCCGACTTCGGCGGGCGCCTCGATGTCACGGCTGCCAGGGTAGATTGGCGGCCCGCGGCCTCGGGTGTCGAGCAAGGCGACACGCTGCTCTGGCTGGCATTGCCCCGGGCGCTTCCGCCGGGGGGCGTGGCCCGCGCCGATCTGCGCTTCGTCGCCCGAACACCGCGCAACGCCAGCGCCCGCACCTTCGGCGCCTTCAACCAGGAGGCCGGCCTCTGGTCCCTCGCCAACTTCTATCCCGTGCTCGCCCGACAGTTCAGCGACAGCGGCTGGGATCGGCGCCCCGTCGAGAGCCGCGGCGACTTCACGGTCACCAACGTGGGCCTGTACGACGTCACGGTGGAGTACCCAACCGCCTGGACCCTGGTCAGCACCGGCTCGCGGCTCAACACCCTCCCGGCACGCGCCGGGATGCGCCGCGAACGGCTGGTGAGCGGCCCGCAGCGCGAGTTTTACCTCGGATTCACCCGCGGGTTGGAACAGGCGAGCGCCGTGGTGGACGGCACGCGCATCGTCAGCCACTATCAACCGGCGAACGCCGACGCCGGACGGCGGGCGCTGCGTTTCGCCGAGCAGGCCCTGCGGGCCTTCAACGGGCGCTACGGCCCCTATCCCCTGGCCGAACTCGAGGTGGCGCAGGGCGCCATGACCACCTTTCTCGGCATGGAATACCCCGGCGCGGTCTTGATCGAGCAGGCCCTCTACACCGACAACGACCGGGTGCTGGAGACCACCATCGCCCACGAGATCGCCCACCAGTGGTGGTACAGCCTGGTGGGCACCGATGCCCAGGGCGAGCCGTGGATCGATGAAGGGCTTGCCAGTTATGCCCAGGTGCTCTACTACGAAGCCGTGGGCAATGGCGAGCGGGCCGCGCAAGAACTGGAGTACTTCCGCAGCGTGTATCGCCGCCTGCGCGAAGCCAACCGCGACGCGCCCCTGGCGACGCCGCCCGGCGGCCTGCGCGGCAACTACGTGCCGGTAGCCTACGCCAAAGCCGCGCTCTTCTTCCACGCCCTGCGCGGGCAGATCGGCGAAGAGAGTTTCGGGCGCTTCCTGCAGGGCTATGTGGCCGACGGCAAGTACCGCGAAACCGCCGGGCCGGACGTGCTGCGCGCCGCCGAGACCGCCTGCCAGTGTGAACTGGATGGGCTGTACCAGGACTGGGTGCTCAGCGCCGCCCCGGTGGCGATCCCGTAACG
>DAOTYR010000345.1:0-6587 GCA_034434655.1 Chloroflexaceae bacterium | reverse complement strand
TGTTCATTGCGGTGTTGTGCGGCGCAGCCGCATGGACGGCTGGGAGCGCGGGCAGCTTGCCCGCGTAGGGGCGACGAGGGCGGGCCGCCCGCGCTCCCGGGCGCGTGGGTTACCCCAGGCGTGAACAGGTACCCCTCGGTGTACGTGTTCACATGTCTCCTGGGAGCGCGGGCAGCTTGCCCGCGGAGACGCGACGGGGGCGAAACGCCCTCGCTCGCAGGCGCGTGGGTTACCCCAGGCGTGAACAGGTACCCCTCGGTGAACCTTTGCCTTGAAGTGTGGATTGTGGTACAATCCTAAGAAATCCAGTCCCGACAAGGAGCAAAGAGTATCGGAATTCTCGGCCACGCGCGCCGCATTGCAGTGCGCTCGCTGCGCTGTACGCATGTGGTGCCGGCTCTGGCCCCGTTCCTATGCGCCGGGGGGTGCATTGAGAGCTTTGTCTTCCCAGGAATACCTCTCGCGTGAACATGGCCGGATGCGGGGAGATGGGGCGACCCGATGGCCTCATCCTCCTGGCCGACGGCCCGGGTTCACTTCCGGTGGTTCGCTGCGGCGTCTGGCCCCGAAACGGTCGGCGGCCCGGCGCCGCTCAATGTATCGAGGAGACCCATGAAGCGACAGATGCTCGGAGCGCTGGCCGGCGCGCTTGCCCTGTTCCTGGCGGCGTGCGGCGGCCAGCAACCCCAGGCGGCGGCCACCCAGCCCCCCGCGGCTGCCACCGAGGCCCCGGCGGCGGTAGCGCCGACCGCGGCCCCCGCCGCCACCGCCGCCCCCGCGCCAGGGGGCGGCGCCGCCGCGCAGCCCACCGCCGGCGGGCGCCTGCAGACGATCATCAGCCGCGGCACGCTGATCTGCGGCGTGAACCAGGTGCTGCCCGGCTTCGGCAATGTTGACAGCGCCGGTAACTTCAGCGGCTTCGACGTGGACTTCTGCAAGGCCGTCGCCGCGGCGATCTTCGACGACCCGACCAGGGTCGAGTATCGCCCGCTCACTGCGCAGGAGCGCTTCACGGCGCTGCAGTCGGGCGAGGTGGACGTGCTGATCCGCAACACCACCTGGACGCTCACCCGCGACGGCTCGGTCGGCCTTGATTTTGGGCCGGTCACCTTCTATGACGGCCAGGGCATGATGGTGCGCAAGGACAGCGGCATCGAGAGCCTGGAAGACATGGAGGGCGCCCGCATCTGCGTGCAGACCGGCACCACCACCGAGTTGAATCTGGCCGATAACTTCCGCCAGCGCAATCTGAAGTTCGAGGCGGTGGTCTTCCAGGAGGCCGATCCGACCTTCGCGGCCTACGACAGCGGCCAGTGCGACGGCTTCACCACCGACAAGTCGGGCCTGGTGAGCTACCAGACCAAGGCCGCCAACCCGGCCGACCACAAGATCCTCGACGTGACCATGTCGAAGGAGCCGCTGGCGCCCTCCGTGCTGCAGGGCGACGCGCAGTGGGCCGACGCGGTGCGCTGGGTGGTCTTCGCGACGATCCAGGGCGAAGAGTTCGGGATCACCTCGGCCAACATCGGCACCTTTGCCAATAGCGAAGACCCGAACATCCGCCGCTTCCTGGGCATCGAGGGCGAACTGGGCCAGGGCATCGGCCTGCCCAACGACTTCGCCGCGCGGGTGATTCGCCACGTGGGCAACTATGCGGAGATCTACGACCGCAACCTCGGCCCCAATACGCCCTTCAACCTGCCCCGTGGTCTGAACACGCTCTACAGCGAGGGCGGGTTGCTCTACTCGCCGCCGTTCCGGTAGGGGCGAAACGTAGTTCGCTCATCGGCCTGCGCCCGCCCAACCCCTCCCGCGGGCAGGGGGATGGAGAAACTCCGTTTCCCCATCCCCCTGCGTGAGGGCCAGGCCCTCCCGCGGGCGGAGGGATGGGGGAACCTGGTTCCCCCATTTTCACTTAGGGTCGAAACATCGTTCACCCCATACCCGTGGGGCGAAACCCATGTCGCTCCCACGGAGCGAAACCATGGATCCCAACCGATAGGGTGCCATATGGCCGCCACCACTCCGCCCGGTCAGCCGGCGCGCATCCCCTTCTACCGCGACACGCGGGTCATTGCCATCCTCGTGCAGGTGGCCTTTGCCCTCGTGGTGATCGGGACGTTCTGGTTCCTCTACAGTACCATGATGGACGGGCTGCGGCGCGCCAACCTGTTGCCGAGTTTCGCTTTCCTGCGGCAGCCCGCCGGCTTCCCCATCAGTGAGTCGCCCATCCCCTTCGACCCCTCGCGCACCTACGGCTACGCCTTCCTGGTGGGTGTTCTCAACACTCTGCGCGTCGCGGGAGTGGGCATCGCGCTGGCCACCATCCTCGGCATCATCCTCGGCATCTGCCGGCTCTCGAGCAACTGGCTGCTGCGCAACATCGCCACCGTCTACGTGGAGATCGTGCGCAACGTCCCCCTGCTGCTGCAACTCCTCTTCTGGTTCACCATGACCCAGGCCTTTCCGCGGGTCCAGGAAGCGATCAGCCTCGGCGAGTTGCTCTTCCTGCACAACCGCGGCGTAACCATCGCCTGGCCGCGGGCCAACGCCGACTTCGGGGCCTGGACGCCCTGGCTCTGGGCCGGCCTGCTGGCCGGGGCGGGCTTCTACCTCGCGCGGCGCATCCAGTTCGCGCGACGCGACCGGCCGGGCGTGGCCCTGCCCTGGGCGCTGCTGATCGCCGGCGGGATCGCCCTGCTGGGTTTCGTGGTCACCCGCCTTCTGGCCGGCCAGTGGCCGGTGACGCTGGAGATCCCCGAATTGCAGCGTTTCGGCTTCAGCGGCGGCATTACCCTGACCACCAACTTCGCCGCCCTGCTCTTCGGCCTGGTGATCTATACCGCCACCTTCATCGGCGAGATCGTGCGCAGCGGTATCCAGGCGGTCAACAAGGGCCAGCGCGAGGCGGCCCGCGCCCTGGGGCTGACCGGCGCCCAGACCCTGCGCCTGGTGATCTTCCCCCAGGCGCTGCGGATCATCATCCCGCCCCTGACCAGCCAGTACCTCAACCTGACTAAGAACAGCAGCCTGGCCGTCGCCATCGGCTTTCCCGACCTCTTCGCGGTGGCCGGCACGACCCTGAACCAGACCGGGCAGGCCGTCCCGGTGATTATGATGGTCATGGCCTCGTACCTGAGCATCAGTCTGCTCACCTCTCTGCTGATGAACTGGTACAACAAGCGCATGCAGCTCGTGGAGAGGTGACGCCATGGCGACCGAAGCCTCCCAGCCCCGCGCCCGCGCCCCGCGTCCGAGCATCGGCGCGCTCGAATGGCTGCGCCAGAACCTGTTCAGCACCTGGTGGAACGCGCTGATCAGCATCGTCCTGCTGTTCCTGGTCTTCCAGGCGCTCAGCGGCCTGCTGCGCTGGGTCGTCACCACCGAGGGTTGGATCGCCGTGACGAGCAACGTCCGCCTCCTGCTGGTCGGGCGGTACCCGCCGGACCAGCTCTGGCGCCCCGAGCTGGTGGTCGCGCTGATCGCCGTGCTGCTCGGGCTGAGCGGCGGGGTCTGGCGGGGCATCCCGCTGGTCCTTGCCGCGGGTTTCGGCGTGGCGATGCTGGCCCTGGGGGGCCTCTCCCTGGCGCTGCCGCCCGATCAAGCGCCGCCGGTCTTCTCCACGCCGCTGTTCCTCGTTGGCGCGGCGGCCCTGGCCGCCCTGGGCATCGCCGCCGGCTGGCGCTTGCGCGAGGCCCTGCGCTGGCCGCTGGTGGCCGGGTGGATCCTGCTCTATCCCGCGGCGATCCTCATCCTGCGCGGCATGGGCGACGCCACGATCGGCACCAACCTCTGGGGCGGGCTGATGCTCACCCTGATCCTGGCGGTCAGCGGTATCGTGCTCTCCTTTCCCCTGGGGGTGTTGCTGGCCCTGGGCCGGCGCAGCAACCTGCCGGTGATCAAATGGTTCTGCGTGGCCTACATCGAGTTGATCCGCGGCGTGCCGCTGGTGACGGTGCTCTTCATGGCCTCGCTGATGTTGCCCCTGTTCCTGCCGGCGAACGTGCGCATTGATGCCGTCGTGCGCGCCATCGTCGCTGTGACGCTCTTCAGCGCGGCCTATCTGGCCGAAAACGTGCGTGGCGGGTTGCAGTCCATTCCCAGGGGCCAGGTCGAGGCGGCGCGCGCCCTGGGTCTCAATGCGGTGCAGACCACGCTGCTGATCACCCTGCCCCAGGCCCTGCGGGCGGTGATCCCGGTGCTGGTCGGCCAGTTCATCGCCCTGTTCAAGGATACCTCGCTGGTGGTGATCATCGGCCTGATGGACCTGCTGGGGGCCGCGCAGGCAGTCTACACCCAGCCCCAGTGGCTCGGCATCCCCGGCGGGGTCTGGCGCGAAACGTTCTTCGTGGTGGCGGGGATCTACTGGATCTTCAGCTTTACCATGTCGCGCGCGGCGCGCCAGATTGAAACCGATTTGAACGTGGGCAAATTGTAGGGGCGAACGATAGTGCGCCGGAGGCACGTGCAATGAACAAAACCCAGACTTCAAACGATGATATTATCATCTGCGAAAACGTCAATAAATGGTATGGCGAGTACCATGCCCTGCGCGATGTCAGCCTGCGGGTGAAGCGCGGCGAGGTGGTGGTGATCTGCGGGCCGTCGGGAAGCGGCAAGAGCACCTTCATCCGCACCATCAACCGCCTGGAGGAGCATCAGGAGGGGCGGATCATCGTGGATGGCATCGAGATGACCAGTGACATCCGCAACATTGACGCCATCCGTCGCGAGACCGGCATGGTCTTCCAGCAGTTCAATCTCTTCCCCCACCTGACAGTGCTGCAAAACATCACCCTGGCGCCGATCTGGGTGCGCAAGCAGACCCGCGCCGAGAGCGAGAAGCGCGCCCTGGAACTGCTCGAACGGGTGGGCATCCGCGAGCAGGCCAACAAGTTCCCCGGCCAGCTCTCGGGCGGGCAGCAGCAGCGCGTGGCCATCGCCCGCGCCCTGGCGATGAACCCGCGCATCATGCTCTTCGATGAGCCAACCTCGGCCCTGGACCCGGAAATGATCAAAGAGGTCCTTGACGTGATGAAGGAACTGGCGACCTCGGGCATCACCATGCTCTGCGTGACCCACGAGATGGGCTTCGCCCGCGAGGTGGCCGACCGGGTGGTGTTTATGGACCGCGGGCAGATCGTGGAGGAAAACACCCCGGAGTTGTTCTTCGAGAACCCGCGGCACGAGCGGACCAGGCTCTTTTTGTCGCAGATCCTGTAGGCTGCGCCGCCGCTGGAATGGGTGGCGAAACGTACGTGTTCACATGTCTCCTGGGAGCGCGGGCATCTTGCCCGCGTATCCGCGACGAGGGCGGGACGCCCGCGCTCCCAGGCGCGTGGGTTATCCCAGGCGTGAACAGTTACTGGCGAAATCAGGGTTCCCCCCGCCCCTGCCTGATAGGGCCAGGCGGTACGTGGATATGCGCGCCTCTGCCGGCGCCACTGGCGGAGTTCCCCCCGCCCCTGCCTGATAGGGCCAGCCGCTACCCTTACGCCTCGACGATGCGCAACTCGCGCGCGAAGGTGGTGAGGCTGCGGGCGCCGTCTGCGGTGATCACCACGTCGTCTTCGATGCGCGCGCCGGTGACGCCGGGCAGGTAGATGCCCGGCTCGACCGTGAAGGTTGTGCCGGGGCGCAAGGGTTCGTCATTGCCGGCGACGATGTTCGGCGGCTCGTGGGTCTCGAGGCCAAACCCATGGCCGGTGCGGTGGATGAAGTGCGCACCGTAGCCCCCCTGCTCGATCACCGCCCGCGCCGCCGCGTCAATCGCCGCGCCGCTGGCCCCCGGACGGGCCGCGGCGCGCCCCGCCGCATTCGCCCGCAACACCAGGTCGTAGATCCGGCGCGCCACGTCTCCCGGCGCGCCAATGGCCACCGTGCGCGTTATGTCGGAGATGTAGCCCTGGTAGCGCGCGCCGCAGTCGAGGATCACCAGGTCGCCGGGTTGCAGCGGGCGGTCACTGTTGCTGTGGTGCGGATTGGCCGCGTTGGGCCCCGAGGCGACGATGTTCTCGAAGCTCTCGCTATCGGCGCCGGCGGCGAGGATGGTCTCGGAGCACAGACGCGAGACCTGGCGCTCGGTCATGCCCGCGCGGATCTGGGCAATGGTGCGCTCCAGGGCGCTCTCGACGATCCGCACCGCCTGTTCGATGGCCGCCAGTTCCGCCGCATCCTTCACCATGCGCAGATCGGCGAGGATGGGAGTGGCGTCGCGGGTGCGCAGATCGGGGAGGGCAGCCTCGAGGGCGCGCAGTTCCATCACGCGCATGGCGGCATACTCGATAGCCAGGGTGCGCCCGCGGGCGTCAGGCCCGAAGGCTGCGGCGACGGCGGCGGCCAGGGCCGCCGCGGGACCCTCGGCGTCGTGCCAGGGGAAGAAGCGCATGGGGATGCGCGCGGCGGCCCCGGCGCGCCCGTGCTCCAGGGCCGGGATGACGCAGCACGGCGGCGCCCCATCGGCAGGCACGAGCGCCAGGGTCAGGCGTTTGCCGGGGTGGAAGCTCAGCCCGCTCAGGTAGGCCAGGTTGGCGTCGGGCATAAGCGCCAGTCCGTCGAGCCGCTGGTCGCGCAGGGCCTCGATGAGG
>DAOTYR010000344.1:0-4640 GCA_034434655.1 Chloroflexaceae bacterium | reverse complement strand
TCCTTGGGGCGTTGCCCCAAACCCCAGTTTTTGGGTGTGCGCGGCGGCTTTGCCGCCGCGCACACCCAAAAAGAGTATCGCGGGGGCGGCGGAGCCGCCCCCGCACCCCCACCGGAGGTGACTTTGCAAGAGCCCTGGTCGCGTGCCGCGACGGCGTTGCGCGCAGGGCGGCGCTCCGGTTATACTGTATCTGGCGAGACGGCTACGTTGGAAGGGCGCCGGCAATGGCAATTGACACACGCCAGGAAACCCTGCGCTTGAGTTGGGAAAAGGGTGATGACCTCGTGTTGAGCCTCGACCCGCTCCAGGGGCACTGGACGGAAGAGCAATATCTGCTGCTGAGCGATCAGACGAACCGCCTGCTGGAGTACACCAATGGCCATATCGAGGTGCTACCCATGCCGACCGATAAGCATCAGGCGATGCTTGAGCGGCTCTTTCTCGCGTTCAAAGCCTTTATCGAGCAGATCGGCGGCAAGGTTCGTTTTGCTCCCTTGCGGGTGCGGATTAGCGAGGGGAAGTACCGTGAGCCTGACATCCTGCTGGTTCGGGATGCCCATGATCCACGGCGCCAGAGTCGCTTCTGGCTCGGCGCGGATCTGGTCGTCGAAGTTGTCAGCGAGGACGACCCCGAGCGTGATACGAAGGTGAAGCGCGCGGACTATGCGAGCGCTGGTATCCCTGAATACTGGATCGTCAACCCGCTCGAGAAGACCATGACGGTGCTTGTGCTCGAGGGCGAGATGTACCGAGAGCACGGCATCTTCCGGCGCGGGGACCGGGCCACGTCCAGGCTCCTCACAGGGTTTGTCGTGAGTGTGGACGAGGTGCTTGACGCCGAGTAGGCGCGATGCAACGCTTTACATTTGCTGTTTCACACCAGCCGCATGGACGGCTAACGTGAACATACGCCCTCGGCGAGGGGTGTGGGGAAACCGGGTTTCCCCACGCCCCCGCCCGCGAGAGGGTCTGGGAGGGCGCAGCCCTCCCAGGAAGGATGTTCATCCCGTCGGTGTGCGGCGGAGCCGCACGGACGGCTGAGGTGACCATCGTGCGCAGCGAACTGCCCCCCTCCCAGCCTCCCCCCGCTGGGGGGAGGCGCCGGACGCCCATCCCCAACAGGGGAGAGCCTGGAGAGGGTTCGTCATCGTATTTGAGAAGTATTGGGCGCAGGCCGGCTTCGCAGGACTGTTCCTCCGGGGGCGCCGAACGGTGTGGTATCATGCCAGGCAGTCTGGCCGATATGCCAGATATCGTTACCTGAGCCGGGAGCGTTCACCTGCTTCCAGGAGGACGAGCCGATGAGCGTCCTGAAGCGCCAATTTATCACTGATGCCAGCGGAAAGCCGATTGGTGTCATCCTGCCGCTCGAAGAGTTTGAACTCGTCGCGGAGACCCTTGAGCAACGGCTCATAAGCCAGCAGACCGCAGCCAGGCTCCAGCAGATGGAGGCGGCCGCACATGACCCACTCTTCCTGGCGGACCTCGCTGAAACGATGGCAGATTTTGGCCACGTCGATGCTGAGAGGTGGGAGCGCGAGCCGTGACTTTCCAGTGGACGATCTTCCTTGCCTCACTCAACCCAACCACTGGTTCCGAGCAAGCCGGACGACGGCCAGTACTGGTCGTGAGTCGTGAGCGGCTCAATCAACTCTTGCCGGTCGTCAATGTCCTGCCTCTGACATCTCGGAAGTCGCCGATGCGAACGATTTATACCATTTCCGATTGCAGATTTTGGATTGCAGATTGCCGCACATGGCGTCACGATGAGCGATGACGGCAACGACAATGCGGAACTGCCAACTGGATTTGGTATTACCCCAACGAAGTGCTCATTCCGGCGGGAACGGCTGGTCTCAGCGCAGACTCGATAGTGCTCTGCTACCAGATACGGACGCTCGACAAGCGGCGTCTAGAACATACCATTGGCGAACTCCAGGACAGTGCCCTACGGGCGGCGATTCTCGAAGCGCTTCGCTTCCAGCTCGATATGTAGCACCGCGCTGAAGACAGCAATCAAATCTTGAGGTCAACATAAGCCCTCGGAGCGGGGTGCGGGGAAACCCGGTTTCCCCACGCCCCGCCCGCGGGAGTGTCTGGGAGGGCGCAGCCCTCCCAGGAAATTACACGTTCATCCCCCCTCGCGCGCAGCACACCCCCCCGGGCCTGACATCCAACATCTAAAATCCAACATCTAAAATCCAACTACGTTCCGGCCTGCGTCGTGTCCATCTGCGCCTCTTCGGGCCAGGGCTGCACATTGCCGGCCCGGTCGCGGGCGCGCACGCGAAAGGCGAAGTGTTTGCCTTCATCCGGGCCGAACCAGGCCGTGGTCACTTCCACCTCGCGCTTCCAGTCGGTCCAGCCGCCGCGGGGCAGCCTGCGCACCTGCACGTCGTAACTGGCGATGCCGCTCAGGTCGTCGGTTCCGCCCCAGGTGATCTGGTAGCCGTTGTCCTTGCGCCGGATGCCTGTCACCTGCGCCGCCGGCGGCGCGCCGTCCTGGCGCAAACTCCACGCTAGCGCGTCGTAGCGCACAATGCGGCGCTCATCGCCGGTCAGGTCGCTCAGTTCCACCCTGGGAGCCGCGCCGTTCGCTCCGAAGCGGAAGGTCCCCAGGGCCACCCAGGTTCCGGCGCCGGCCTGTTGATCGATCCGCGCCTCGCTCATGCCGTCATCGTGGTAAATGACGTAGCGGGCCGACGCGGTGGCCCGTTCTCCGCACTCGGGGATGTAGGCCCGCAGTTCGTAGAACCCCGCGCCGGGAAGCTGGGCCGTCCAGGTTGCGCGGGCGACGGCCTGCGCGGGGTCGCCGGTCGAGGCGACCCAGGCGTGGGTGCCGCCAAGACCACAGGCCGCCTCGGACCAGGGGGCGCTACTGGCGGCGAAGCCCGGATCGCTGTTGTCTACGGCAATGGCGCCCGGTTCTACCGTAACCGGCCGGGCCGGCGGCGGAGCCGGCGGCGGGGCGGGGGCGGGCGCCGGAACCTCGATGGGCACGGCGTTGCCCGGTCCCGGGTCGGCGCCCAGCCAGAGAAAGGTCACCTCCACCCAGTCGTTGCGGGTCATCCCCAGATCGTCCCAGAACGTGCCATCGGCGATATCAATGCCATTGGGGTCCTGGATACGGCGCCCGCGTTCGTCGCGGCCGCCGTTGTACCCGTGCAGCACGGCAGCCTGGGCCATAGGCATGCCTACGGGGAGGTCTTTGTAGCGCCGATTGACGTTCCAGTAGTCGTCGGTGGTGTTCCAGGGGCCAACATCCCAGACCGGCGCGATCACCGTGCGGCCCTTGTAGGTCAGGCGCACGCGGAACGTGTCGGAGCCGCGGGGGGAGAGGACGGTCCAGGAGGGCAGGGCGACGAAGCGGTCACGCGGCTGGATGATGTGGCCATTGGCGGTGCGGCGCCCGACCAGACCTTCGCGGGTGGCGAAGATGCGGTAGGTGGGAGCGAGGGCCGGTCGCGATTCTTCGGCGGGGGGGCCGGCCTGCGCCTGGGCAGTCAGGGCAGCCATCAGGGCAAGGATGGCCAGGCTAAGAAAGCGACGTAGCTTTCCTTCGGTCATGCTGTCTCCTAACGTGAAAATAAGCTGCTGGGGCAGGGGAATGGGGAAACCGGGTTTCCCCATTCCCCCACCCGCGGGAGGGTTTGGGAGGGCGCAGCCCTCCCAAGAACAAACTTATTTTCATTGCGGCTTTGTGCGGCGGAGCCGCATGGACGACTGAGGACGATCTGGTTCGACGCTGCCTGCCCGAGGGTGAGGGTTCGGGAGGATACGGCCCCGGCACGGTTCAGATACAAAGTTATTCCACGAACCTGAACATACGCCCTCGACGAGCGGGGTGGGGAAACCGGGTTTCCCCGCGCCCCCACCCGCGGGAGGGTCTGGGAGGGCAAAGCCCTGCCAGGAACAACCGTATGTTCTTGCGGCGCTGTGCGGCGGAGCCGCATAGAGGGCTGGAAGGTTCTTCGAGATGCCCGAGAGCCGGAAGAACTCCCTCGCCAGGTTCAGATCCAGGGTTACTCCACCGTAAGATTCTTCAGCGATGGAATGGCGGCGAACCAGATCGGCCCGCTATTGAGCGGAAGCTCGCGATCGTAGCGGTCGAAGAGCCGCAACTGGTCGAAGCCGGCGCCTTTGCGCCAGGTGGCCTCGATCATCCGCCCGTCCAGAAAGAGCCGCGCCGGCCCCTGGCCGATCACGTCTTGCTGGATGCGCTGTTTGGGATCGCCGGGAATGGGGCGTTCGGGCACCTCGAGCACCACCAGGTTCTTGAAGCGCAGTTGCTCGCCGGTGGCGGCGTCCAGGTGGGGACGCTGCTGGCGGAAGGAGAGATAGCTGTTGGTGGCCCGGTCATAGCGCCAGCTCACGTAGGCCTCCTGGTAGATGAAGTAGTAGCTGATGCGTTGCGCCGTGGGGGTTGTGGCGGGCCGGTCGCGCTTGATGCGGAAGCCGATCTCGCCCAGGTCGGGCTGGTTGGCCTGGCGCTTATCCAGGAAGGCGGCGATGCGGGCGCTGGAGGTGTAGAGATTGTGGGGCGCAGGACGGTCGGCGCTGCGGGCGAAGGCGGCGCTGGCATCGTTGCGCAGCGCGTCCATATCCACGATCTCGACCGAGGTGGCGGCCATGGTCAGCGC
>DAOTYR010000343.1:0-2735 GCA_034434655.1 Chloroflexaceae bacterium | reverse complement strand
AACGCCGGACGCCAGCGCATGCAGCGCCGGCGCCGGCGTTGTATCACGTAAGCCACGGTTCACACCTACGGTACCGGGGAGGGCCGGGGAAACCGGGTTTCCCCAGCCTCCCTGCTCCAGGAGACACGGTTGTTTCTTGGAGGGCGCAGCCCGCCCAGACCCACCCGCGGGCGGGGGAATTCCCCAGTCCCCAGCGGGCCGAGGGCTGGGGAAACCCGGTTTCCCTAGCCCTCTCTCGGAGCAGCCTGGTTCACCTCAGCCGCCCATGCGGCTGCGCCGCGCACCGACGGGATGAACATCCTTCTTGGGAGGGCTGCGCCCTCCCAAGCCCTCGCAGGGGGCGGGGCCTGGGTGCGCGGGCCGGAGGCCCGCGTCCGCTGAGGGATGGGGAAACCGGGTTTCCCCACACCCCTGGAGCCTATGTTCACGTTAGTGCATGCGGCGCCGCAGCCCCCCTCCCGGCCTCCCCCCGCTGGGGGGAGGAGCCGGACTCCCTCCCCCAGCGGGGGAGGGCTGGGGAGGGGGCCGTCACCTTCGTTGCAACGGATTGCCGCTCGAACAGGGATATGGGGAAACCCGGCTTTCCCCTTCCTCCCACCCCGCGGGCGGGTTCGGGAGGGCAAGGCCCGCCCAGGAACAACCAGATCCAGTGCGTGTGCGGCGGAGCCGCGCGGATGCATATGATGAACTGGCTCGAACTCTCGGTTGAAGTTGACAGCGAGGCGGTCGAGGCGGTTGCCGAGGTGCTGGCCAGCTACGGCTACAATGGCGGCGTGGTGGTGGAACCGGCCTGGACGCCGGGGGACGAGGGGCCGGAGTTTCGCTACGACGCCACCCGCCCGAGCGTGCTGCGCACCTACGTGCCCCTGGACGATCAGGCTGAAGACACCCGGCAGCGCGTCGAGCAGGCCCTCTGGCACCTCGGCCAGATGCGCCCCATCGGCCCGCTCCAGACGCGCGCCCTGCAGGAGGAGGACTGGGCCAACGCCTGGAAGCAGCACTACGCCGTGCTGCGGGTCGGCGAGCGCATCGTAATCGTGCCCTCCTGGCTCGAGCATCACCCCGCCCCCGAGGATGTCGTGCTGCACCTCGACCCGGGGATGGCCTTCGGCACCGGGCTGCATCCCACCACCCGGCTCTGCCTGCGGCTGCTCGAGCGCTACACGCGCCCCGGCCAGCGCGCGCTCGACCTGGGGACGGGCAGCGGCATTCTGGCCATCGCCGCCGCCCGTCTGGGCGCGGACGCGGTGCTGGCCCTCGACAACGACCCCGTGGCCGTCGCCGTAGCCGCCGAGAACGTCGCCCGCAACGGGGTGAGCGAGCGCGTGACGGTGGCCGAGGGCAGCCTGGGGGCCGGGGCGCGCATGGGCCACTGGCTGAGCGGCGACTTCGGCCCGTCCGCAGCGCCCGCTCCAGCCGCCGTCACGCCCAACCCCGGCCCGTCCGCAGCGCCTGCTCCTGACCCCGCCGCGCCCCGCCCCGGCCCGTCCGCAACACCCCCTCCTGACGCCGTCGCCCCCCGCCCCGGCCCGTCCGCAGCGCCCACTCCAGCCGCCGCCCCGCCCAACCCGGGGCCATTCGACCTGATCGTCGCCAACCTGATCGCCCGGGTGCTGGTGATCCTGGCACCCGATCTAGCTGCGGCCCTGGCCCCCAGCGGCGTGCTGATCAGCAGCGGCATTCTCGACACCCGCGCAGCCGAGGTCGAAGCCGCCTTCGCCGCCGCCGGTCTGCGCCTGCTCGAGCGCCACGCCGAGGGCGAATGGGTGGCCCTGGTGCACACCCCGCTGGCCTGACGTGAACATGGGGGAACCTGGTTCCCCCACGCCCCCGCCCCCGGGAAGGTAAAGGCGCAGCCCTTGCGCAGGGAGCTGGGGAAACCGGGTTTCCCCAGCCTCCGTCCGCGGGAGGGTGTGGGAGGGCAAAGCCCTCGAGCAGGGGTATGGGGAACCCTGGTTTCCCCATACCCCGACCCGGTGGGAGGGTTTGGGCGGGCTGCGCCCTCCCAGGAAGTATTTTCCTCCCGTTGGTGTGCGGCGCAGCCGCATGGACGGCTGAGGTGACCATCGTTCGCAGCGTTCAGCCCCCCTCCCAGCCTCCCCCCGCTGGGGGGAGGCGCCGGGTTCCCGCCCCCAGCGGGGGCGGGTCAGGGCGGGGGCGGGTCGGCGCGAGACGGCGCCGTCGAGCGCAGCCCTTCCGAAACCGTGTCTATGAGGTAATAGAAGGGTGCTCAAAAATCGTATACTGCGTCCTAACGTAAACATAGGTCCTCGGAGAGGGGTGTGGGGAAACCGGGTTTCCCCACGCCCCCGCCCGCGGGAGGGTTTGGGAGAGCGCAGCCCTCGAGCAGGGGGATGGGGAAACCAGGTTTCCCCATCCCCCTCCACCATACAGGCGCCGGATCAAGGATAAGCGGAAACGGTAGCATGGGCCATGCCGCAAGTCTTCGACAACATCGAGAAGCATCTCTTGTCTGCCCTGACCGATGCGATGAAGCTGTCGGAACGGGCAGACTTTTGCGTCGGCTACTTCAACCTGCGTGGATGGAAGCAACTATCTCCCCTCGTCGACAGGTGGGCCGGCGGAGAGGGGCATTGTTGCCGGCTGCTGGTCGGCATGCAGCAGATGCCGCAAGACCAGCTCAAGCAGGCCCTGGGGTTCGGTAAGGATGGGCACGAAATCGACCAGGCCACTGCCATCGTTCTGAAGCGCAAGCTGGCCCAGGAGTTCCGCGA
>DAOTYR010000342.1:0-11056 GCA_034434655.1 Chloroflexaceae bacterium | reverse complement strand
CGCGGATGCGGGCCGGAGACCCGCGCACCCAGGCGCCGATGCGGGGCGGAGGCCCGCGCACCCAGGCTTGTGCCTATTCCTTGCCCGCGGGAGGGTTCGGGAGGGCGCAGCCCTCCCAAACGACATCTTATTTTTTTATCTTACTGCTGGGGAAGGGGAAACCTGATTTCCCCTTCCCTCGCCCGACATATCGTACCCTCGCAGCGCCGTCGCGATGCCCGCCTGCAAACTGCTCCGGGTCTGGATGCCGCTCAGGTCAACCCCGAGATGCACCAGTGTCTGGGCTATCTGGGGTTGAATGCCGGTGAGCATCACCCGCGCGCCCAGCAGTTTCACCGCCTGCGCCGCCCGGATCAATGCCTGGGCCACCTGACTGTCTACCACCGTCACGCCGGTGATGTCCAGGATGACCAGCCGGGCGCGCTGTTGCGCCACCCCATCGAGCAGGGTCTCCATCACCAACTGCGCGCGGCCGCTGTCAATGGTGCCGATGAGGGGCATAATCACCACTTCATCGGTGATCGGGATCAACGGGGTGGAAAGCTCCCGCAGCGCGTCACGCTGGGCCGCCAGCACATGCTCCTCCGCCTCGCGGCGATGGAGCGCGGCGCCAAACATCACCGCCGCGCTACGCAGCGCCTCCACCTCCACCTCGTCCCAGCTATGGGCCACGCGGCACTGGTCAAAGCCCATGAAGCCCCACCAGGTCGGCCCGACGAAGATCGGCGCCGCGACCAGCGCGAGGATGTCCTGCGCCACCAGCAACTCCTGCTCGGCGGCCGGAAAATCAGCCACCTTGCCGTGCACGACCTGATTCTGCTTCAGCAGGCGCTCCCAACGCCCATAGCCGGCCTCGGCGAAAGGCACGTTCTGTAACTCAGGGTTATCGATCTGCGGCGCAATCCCCGGCGCCACCCACTCCGCCACCTGGCTTATCACCGCGGGGTCGCTCTCCGGCGCGACGTTCACAAAGATGTAGGCGCGACTGACCTGGACCGCCTCGCCCAGCACAGCGAGCATCTGCGACATCTGCGCCCGCGGATCGAGGTGGAGCGACAACAATCGCGCCACTTCGGCAAGCGCGGCGAGTATGGCGTCGCGTCGCTCCAGCAAATGCTGGAGGCGCGTAACTTCAGCTTGCAGTTCCGTGGCCACGAGAGGGACTCCTGTGTGTCAGGTTGATATGAATAGGAGTTATGCGGTCGCTTCCCCGTCAGCAGCGGCCAGGCAGCCGGGCGAACTGCCAGCGGCCAGCGTGCTCGCTGCGGGCGAGGAACCGGGGCATGCGGGGCGGCCCGGCCTTCCCACGCCCCTCCACCGTGTAAGACCTAGAGGGGTGTGGGGAAACCGGGTTTCCCCACGCCCCCACCCGCGGGAAGGTAAGGGCGCAGCCCTTGCGCAGGGGGATGGGGAAACCCGGTTTCCCCATCCCCCTGCCCGCGGGAGGGGTTGGGAGGGCGCAGCCCTCCCAGGAAGAACCTCTTTTCATCCTGTTCGTGTGCGGCGCAGCCGCATGGACGGCTGATGGAAACAGAAGCATCCGGGAAGATCACAACCCCCAGGAACACCCCTGCTCATCTCATCTTACAACCCGGGGATTACCAGAAACGACAGGCGGGGGCCAGGGGGAGCGACGCGGGGCGCCCGCTTTCATTCTCGCCGCCCAGAGCGCAGAAAAGCGCAGGGGGCCTTTGAGGCCCTCTGCGCTTCTCGGCATCCGCTGCGTCGTGCCCTCGGATACGCAACGCGGGCGGAACGCCCGCGCTCGCAGGCTCTGGCATTACTCTGGGCGTGAACCGTTACCCTCTGCGGTGCGCAGGTGCGTGGCAGGCGGCGCCGGGATCAGGCGCCGCCGAGACTCTCATCGCGGCGTTGCTCGGCGTCGAGGATAATCGGGCCGGGCGCCGGCAAGACATTGGGCCGCGCCTCGCGGCGGCGCCGCACCAGGGCGCCGCTGCTCTGCGGGCGCATAGCCGGGGCGAAGCCAAAGGCCGCTCGCTCCCTGCGGGCGCTGATCGGCGTGAAGGGATGCTCGGCCTCAACCCGGTCGAGGATCTCCTTCACGTCAATGTCGGTCAACTCATTGCGCAGGATGAGCGCCTCGGCAATCGCGATGACCGCCTCGGGATTGTTCTCCAGCAGGCTCTTGACCTGGCGGTACTGCTCCTGCAGAATCGCCTCGATGCGCGGCTTGATGTCTGGCGCGTTGAGACCCTGCATGCCGAAGGTCAGGTAAGAGAAGAAGCTCTCGTCCATGCCATAGGCCCCGACCATCATCGCGGCAAGGCCGGTGGCGCCCTGCAGATCGCTGGTCACCCCGCTCATCTGGATGCCGAGGAAGAGTTCCTCAGCGGCGCGGCTGGCCAGGCTGATCTTGATCCGGTCGAGCAACTCATCCTTGGTCCGGGTGTGGATCTCTTCCTCCGGCTTCCAGGCGGCAAACCCGAGGGCGTTGCCATGGCGCACGATGGTGACCTTGGTCAGGCGCTCCTTCTTGAGCAGCTTGACCATCGCGTAGGCATGCCCGGCTTCGTGGTAGGCGATGCGGCGGCGCTCCTCGTAGGACATGCTGCGGATGGGCTGGCGCAGGCCCCACTCGTGGGTCTCGCGGGCGCGGGTGAAGTCCCAGTAGTTAATGGCGGCGCGCCCATCGAAGTGGGCGTGGATGGTGGCCTCGTTGATGCAGTACTTGATCGCCACCGGCGTATAGCCGATCGTATCGGAGACCATGCGGTCAATCGGCATTGGCTCGTGCTTGACCTTGCTGAGGTAGTACTCGATCACCTCGCGCCGGCCATCGGCATCAGGTGGCTCAACGGCGATCTTGCGGTCGAAGCGCCCGGGGCGGAGCAAGGCAGCATCGAGCGTCTCGGCAAGGTTGGTGGCCCCCATCGTCAACACCGGTGGCATATCGGGCTTCCCGCTGCGCAGCCGGAGGGTGCGCAACAGCTTGCCCCACCAGTTATCCTGCGGGGGCGGGTCCATTTGCAGCAGCAACTCATTGAGGATGCCGTTGCCGCCACCCATCATGCCGCCGATGCCCATCACTACCTTGTGCGCCCCGCCAGCGGCGTTGCCCTCCATCCCGGCGGCGCCAGCGCCCATCAGGTTGGGCGAACGGGCGCCACCGATGGCGTCAATTTCATCAATGAAAATGATGCAGGCGCCGTACTCGCGGGCGAAGCGGCGAGCCTTACGGTACAGGTTCATCACCTTGATATTGCCCATACCCATCCAGGCCGACTGCAACGACGGGGCGCTGAGGTAGCCAAAGGGCACCCCGGCCTCGGTGGAAATCGCCTGCGCCAGGTAGCTCTTGCCGGTGCCGGGGGGCCCGATCAGCAGAATGCCGCGGGTCACCTCGCCGCCCATCTTCTTGAACTCCTTGGCGCCCTTGAGCAAGGTTACCACCCGCCGCGCCGCCTCCAGCACCTCGGGGTTGCCGCGGTAGTCCTTGAAACTGATGCCCGTCTCGCCCGGCTTCACCCAGTAGATGCGGGTGCGGGCCATGAAGTAGTACATCAGGAAGAACTGGAAGCCGATGAAGAAGAAGAGGTAAATGGCGACGGGGATGAACTGCAGGATCATCGGGCCGAGGTTGCCCGACAGAACGGTCTCGAACACCGGAGGCAGCAAGTTGGTCGCCAGCCAGATCCCGATCGCGATGAAGATCAGCGTGCGGATGAAGCGGAACAGCTTCCACTGCCAGCGGTGGAAGAGTTTATCCAGCTTCTTGTCAAGCTCGCGATCCAGATCATCGCGGTACTGTGCGTCATTGGGGCGGTAGGGCTCAATGGCCATGCGTCTACTCCACTTCCAGACGCGCGGCGGCGCTCCGCGAGGTGGCGCGGAGCAACGGCGCGCTTACTCGATGGCGACAATCTTGCCGTCTCGGTCCACGGTGAAGACGAAGGAAATCGCGCGTGTGCGGGCACTCCGGGGAACTGACACCTCCACGACGTAGAAATACATCGCCTGGGCATCGGGGAGTTTGACGCCGCCGATGTACTCGAACTTGCGGTAACGCTGGCCGTTGCGGCGCTCCTGCTCCATCTGTTCGGCCAGGGCCTCGCGCGTGAAGTCGCGAGCCTGCAGCGACTCCTGGAAACTGGCGCTGAAGGAGTTCCACATCAGATCGGCGTCGTAGGTCTGCTGGCCGCGCAAGAAATCCAGCACCGCGGGGGCGGGCTGGAGCCACGCCGCGCGGATGTCCGCCGGCTGCTCGCGGACGAGCCGCGGCAGGACCAGCAGCAGGCTGAGGAAGCCGATGACGCCGATAAGGAAGGTGGTGAGGATGATCCAGCCCAGTTGCGGGCGGGCCACCAGCCAGAGTTGTTCAGCGTACCACAAGGCGCGATGGAAGAGCAGACGCGCGACCCGCGCGGCCACGCCGGGCGCCGCCGGGGGCGCGGCGGGTGCGGCATAGACCCCCAGGGGCGGCGCGGGGCCGTAGGGCGGCCCGGCAGGCGGGGGGGGCGACGCAACTGGTTGTTGCTCGCGAGGCTCTTCCATGGATACTTCCCTGTGCGCGCGGCGCCTTCCGCGAGACAAGAATATCACCCAGGAGCCTTTCCGGGCTTCTCTGGTGCGGCGGTGCGATTGCGCGCGTGATGGGATCAGGTGAGCAGTTCAACCACTCCCGGCGCAGTTCGGAACCACGCGGAAGCAAGGTTGTTAGGGTGAAGTATACTTCAGCCATCTGTGAGAATCAAGGAACGTTAATGAGAATATGATGAGTCGCCCGCCTGACGACTCCCACGAAACGGGTGTGACGTAAGGTCTTGCGCGCTCCCCTATGCCCGGCGGCTAACGTGACCATGGGGGAACCAGGTTCCCCCATCCCCCCGCCCGTTTAGGGGCGGACAGAACATCCGAGCCAATGCGGCTTCTACCGCATTGGGACACCCCAGTGCACGGCTCTGGTCGCCCCTCTCCCGCGCGCGGGAGAGGGGCAGGGGGTGAGGGCCAATCAGCGCATCCCAACGCCATAAAGCCCCTCGGCGCTCATGTGTTCTGTCCGCCCCTAAAGGCCCGATGGGCAGGGGTGGGCGGGCGTCGCCCTGACGCGGGGGTCTGGGGCAACCGGGTTGCCCCATCCACCCACCTCCGGGGAGGAATGGCGCGCAACCTGGAGGGTTGCGCGCAGGATAGGAGATCATCCATGGCCAGGCCTACCTTCGCGATGTACTGGGCCGCCTCGTGCGGCGGCTGCGAGATCTCGCTGCTCAATGTCGGCGAGTTGATCCTCGATGTGGATGCCGCCTTCGACGTGGTCTTCTGGCCCTGCGTGGCCGACTTCAAGTACCAGGATGTCGAAGGCTATCCTGATGGTTACATTGATCTGTGTCTGTTCAATGGGGCCATTCGCAACTCAGAGAACGAGGAACTGGCCCACCTGCTGCGGCGCAAGTCGAAGACGCTGGTGGCCTTCGGCTCCTGCGCCTACGAGGGCTGCGCCCCCGGCCTCGCCAACCTGACCACCAATGCCGCCACGATGCGCGCCGTCTACACCGACAGCCTGACCACCGATGAGAGCCGGACCCAGGTGCCCCGGCCGGTCAGTCAGGTGCCCGAAGGCGAGATCCGCATCCCCGTGCTCTACGAGACCGTGCGCCCGCTCGACCAGGTGGTGCCGGTGGACTACATCATCCCCGGCTGTCCCCCCGAGGCCCGGCAGATCGCCGCGGTGCTGCGCGCGGTCCTCACCGGCATGCCCCTCCCGGCCCCTGGGGGGACAATCATCGGCGCCGGTACCGTGGCTCTCTGCGAGGAGTGCCCCCTGACCAAGAACGTCAAGCAGATCACGCGCTTCTACCGCCCCTACGAGATCGTTCCCGACCCGGGGATCTGCCTGCTCGAGCAGGGCCTAGTGTGCATGGGGCCGGCCACCCGCAGCGGCTGCGGCGCCCTCTGCCCCCAGGTCGGCATGCGCTGCGAGGGCTGCTATGGCCCGCTCGACGGCCAGGACCAGGGCGCGCGCATGCTCGCCGCGGTCGCCTCGGTGGTAGCCGCGGGCGCCCCGCACCTCGATGAGCACGCGCAGGCTCAGGAAATCGCCGCGGTGATGGACACCCTGGTTGACCCGGCCGGCACCTTCTACCGCTTCAGTCTGGCTCACTCGTTGCTGCGGCGCGCCCGCGTCGCCGATGACCCCGCATGAAGGAGGCGCCCATGAAACGGATCGCGATCGACCCCGTCACCCGCCTGGAGGGCCACGGCCGGATCGAGATCTTCCTCAACGATGAGGGCGATGTGGCCAACGCCTACTTCATCGTCCCCGAGCTGCGCGGGTTCGAGCAGTTCTGCGTGGGCCGCCCCGCCGAGGAGATGCCCCGCATCACCGACCGCATCTGCGGCGTGTGCCCCGAGGCCCACCACATGGCCTCCGCCAAGGCCCTCGACGACCTGTTCAAGGTTGACCCGCCCCCCGCGGCGAAGAAACTCCGCGAATTGCTCTACTCGGCCTTCTACGTGGCCGACCACACCACCCACTTCTACGCCCTGGCCGGCCCCGACTTCGTCATGGGCCCCGACGCGCCCCCCGCCGAGCGCAACATCCTCGGCGTCGTGCGCAAGGTGGGCCTCGAAATCGGCAAGCAGGTGATTGACGCCCGTATCCGCAACCATCAGGTCATCAGACTGCTCGGCGGTCGTGGCGTGCACCCCGTCGCCGCTCTCCCCGGCGGTTGGAGCCGGCCCCTCGCGCCCGCCGATTGCGCGGGCGTCGAAGAGGCCGCGCGCCAGAACGTGGATTTCGCCCTCTTCAGCCTCAAGCTGTTTGAGGACCTGGTGCTCGGCAATCCCCAGTACGTCGAACTGATCCTCTCCGATACCTTCACCCACCGCACCTACTCCATGGGCACCGTGGACGCCGACAACCGCGTCAATTTCTACGACGGCATGATCCGCGTGGTCGATCCCGAAGGCGGCGAATTTCTCAAGTACCACCCCCGCGAGTACGCCAGTCACATCGCCGAGCACTGCGAGAGCTGGACCTACCTCAAGTTTCCCTACCTCAAGGCCATTGGCTGGAAGGGATTGGTGGACGGCAAGGACAGTGGCGTCTACTGCGCCACGCCCCTCTCGCGCCTCAATGCCGCCGATGGCATGGCCACCCCGCGGGCGCAGGAAGCCTACGAGAAGTTCTATGAAACCCTGGGCAGCAAGCGCGGCGCCAACGGGCGCTACCAGCCCGTCCACTATCGCCTGGCGACGCACTGGGCGCGTCTGGTGGAGTTGCTTTACGCCGCCGAGCGCATGCTGGAACTGGCCACCGACCCCCAGATCACCGATCCCGAGGTGCGCGCTCCCATCACTGCCACCCCCACCGAGGGCGTCGGCTCGGTCGAGGCCCCCCGCGGCACCCTGACCCATCACTACTGGACCGATGAGCGCGGCATCCTCACCCGGGTCAACCTGATCGTCGGCACTACCAACAACTACGCCCCCATCGCTATGTCGGTGAAGAAGGCCGCCCAGGGGCTGATCCAGAAAGGCACGGTGATTACCGAAGGGCTGCTCAACCGCATCGAGATGGGCTTCCGCGCCTACGACCCCTGTTTTGGCTGCGCGACCCACGCCCTGCCCGGCCAGATGCCCCTGGAGGTGGTCATCCGCGACGCCCGCGGCGCCGAGGTGCGGCGCCTCAGCCAGGGCATCGGGTGAGGTGTGGAGGTGTGGAGGTGTAGAGGTGTAGAGCTGGGGAGCTGGGGAAGCTTACACCTCTACCATTTTAGATTGCGGATTGTAGATTGCCGCTCCATGCAACAGGAAGCGCTCCAGCGCTCACGAGCTTGCGGCGTCTCTATGACGCTTTGGTATCCACACCTCCACACAGAAAGAAAGAGATCCCCATGCGTACCCTGGTCCTTGGTCTCGGCAATCCCATCCTGACCGATGACAGCGTGGGTGTGCGCGTGGCCGAGAAGGTGCGCGCTGCCCTCGCCCCGCGCCCCGAGGCTCCGGTCGTGGTCGAGACGGCCTCCCTCGGCGGCCTGGCGCTGATGGAAATGCTGATCGGCTACGACCGCGCCATTCTGATCGACGCCCTCTGCCGCAGCGACCAGGCCCCGGGCAGCCTGCTGCGCCTGAGCCTGCGCGACGTGCAGGCCCTCAGCCCCACCGAACGCAGCGTCTCGCCCCACGACACCAGCCTGGGCGTGGCCCTGGACCTGGGCCAGCAGATGGGCTTGCCGTTGCCGGCGGAGATTGTCATCTACGCCGTTACCGTCACCGAGGTGCTCGACTTTGGCGAGGAACCGACCCCGCCGGTCACCGCGGCCATCCCCGCCGCGGTGAACGCGGTGCTGGCCGAGGCGCTGGCCCGTGGAGGTGTAGAGGTGTAGAGGTGTGGAGATGTGGAGGTGTAAGTTTCCACAGCTCCACAGCTCCACAGCTCAACATTCCCCAGGTGTCAGGCGCCAACAACAGGAGGACGATATGGTATCCCCGGAGCTCCTGCGCCGCTATCCGTTTTTCGCCGGGTTTACGCCCGACCAACTGACCGCCATCGCCATGGCCGCCGAGGAGCTTGAGGTTCCCAGCGGCCATCGCTTCTGCAACGAGGGCGACGAGTTGAAGTATCTCTATCTGGTGCTGGAAGGCAGCGTGGAGATCACTCTGACCCTGCCTGAAAAGGGCAGCCGTTCGGTGTTGCCGCCGCCCGCGGGGCAGGCCCGCGAGATCAGCCTCAGCGTGGCGCGCCCCAGCGAGGTCTTCGCCTGGTCGGCCCTGGTGCCGCCCTACCAGGCCACCTCGAACGTCGTAGCCGCAGAGGACAGTCGCGTCGTGGCGATTGACGCCGCCGCGCTGCGCCAGCGTTTCGACAGCGACCCGGCCTTCGGCTGCCAGTTGCTTTTGCGCGTGGCCCAGATCGCCCGCGACCGCATCCAGGATTTGCACCTGGAGGCCCTGGCCAGCGCCGCCCGCTGAGGCCCGGGAAAACCCGGTTGTCCCTGGAAGGGGCGCGGGGAGGCGCAGCCTCCCGGCAAACTCTTCCTAACGTGAACATACGCCCTCGGCGAGGGGTGTGGGGACACCGGGTTTCCCCACGCCCCCGTCCCGCAGGGATATGGGGACACCGGGTTTCCCCATTCCCCCACCTGCGGGAGGGTCTGGGAGGGCGAAGCCCTCCCAGGAACAACCGTATGTTCATTACCGCAGGTCGAAGACCGCGCAGCGAAACAGGGTCCTGGTTGCCATACTCTAAGCCCCGGTTGCGAGCCTCACACCCCAGATGACCCCCGGAGAGCGTAGATTCTTCCCATCCCGGCACACATACCGCCTATGGGGCGCAACGCCGCGCCCTCGCCGGGTTGGCCCCCCCACGGACAGCAACGCCGCGCCCCGTCCGCATGGAAACCCCGTCGCGCCAGTGCGTGCGCGCCAGGGGAACTTGAGGTTCCTCGCGCTCCCGCCTGCGGGAGGGGTGGGGAGGGCGTGATCCGCCCGGACATATCGCGGTACCCGTTCCCGAAACGAGAGGCAGGTCTCCGATGGGTGAAATTGAAGGGTTCTTGAAATACGGGCGCCAGGAGTGGCGCGCGCGGCCGGTTGCTGAACGGCTGCAAGATTACCACGATGTCTACGCGCCACCGACCGACGCCGAGGTGAAGATCCAGGCCGCGCGCTGCATGGACTGCGGCATTCCCTATTGTCACGTTGCCTGTCCCGTGGGCAATTTCATTCCCTGGTGGAACGACCGGGTGACGGAGGGTAACTGGGAAGAGGCGCTGGCGCAACTCCACCGCGACAACAACTTTCCCGAGTTTACCGGCCACCTCTGCCCGGCCCTCTGCGAAGGCTCCTGCTCGCTGGCGCTCTCCTTTGAGCCGGTGGCGATCCGCATGGTCGAGCTGCGCATCATCGAGTGGGGCTTCGAGCACGGGTTGGTGCGGCCCCAACCCCCGCGCCGCCTGACCGGCAAGCACGTGGCGATTGTCGGCTCGGGGCCGGCGGGTCTGGCCGCGGCGCAGCAACTGCGCCGCAAGGGCCACGCAGTGACGGTCTTTGAGCGCGATGATCGTATCGGCGGGTTGCTGCGCTACGGCATCCCCGATTTCAAGCTGGAGAAGTGGGTGCTCGACCGGCGCCTGGCGCAGTTGGAAGCCGAAGGGGTAGTCTTCCAGCCAGGCGTCAACGTCGGGGTGGATGTGCCGGCCCATCACCTGCGCCGTGAGTTTGATGCCCTCCTGCTGGCGGGCGGCGCCCAGCAACCCCGCGACCTGGCCGTCGAGGGCCGTGAGTTGCGCGGCGTCCATTTCGCGATGGAGTTCCTCACCCAGCAAAACCGCCGTTGCGCCGGTCTGCCCCTCGCGACGGCGCCGATCGAGGCGCGGGGCAAAAACGTGCTGGTGATCGGCGGAGGCGATACCGGCGCTGACTGTGTTGGCACCGCTCTACGCCAGGGTGCGGCTTCGGTGACCTCGTTTGAATTGCTGCCCCGGCCGCCGCTGCGGCGCGCCCCCGACAACCCCTGGCCCGAGTGGCCGCGTGTCCTGCGCACGTCCTCCTCGCACGAAGAGGGTGGCGAGCGCCGCTACAGCATTCGTACCCGCCGTTTGATCGGCGATGCGACGGGCCAGGTCACCGCGGTGGAGGCCGTCGAGGTGTGCTGGCGGCCCGATGCCAACGGGCAGCCGCGTATGGAGGACGTTCCTGGCAGCGAGTTTACCATGCCCTGCGAGCTGGTGCTGCTGGCGATGGGTTTTGTGGGGCCGCGGCCCGATGGCCCCGTCGCCCAACTCGGGCTCGAGTTGACCCCCCGCGGCGGGGTGGCCACCGACGAGCATAAGATGACCTCGGTGCCCGGCGTCTTCGTTGCCGGTGATATGCGCCGTGGCCAGTCGCTGGTGGTCTGGGCGATTGCCGAGGGCCGCGCCGCCGCCGAGAGTATTCACTGTTACTTGATGTGAACGTAGACCGTTCACGGAAAGGTGCGGGCGGGCGCCGCCCTAACCAGGACCGTCCCCTCCCTCACCCTCCCCCGCCGGGGGAATGAACCGGGCGCCTCCCCCCGGCGGGGGGAGGCTGGGAGGGTGGAAACCCGGTTTCCCCA
>DAOTYR010000341.1:0-2665 GCA_034434655.1 Chloroflexaceae bacterium | reverse complement strand
CGCAGCCTTTGCGCAGGGGGATGGGGCAACCGGGTTGCCCCACGTCCCCGCCCGCGGGAGGGCCTGGCCCTCCCGCAGGGGTAGGGGGAAACCGGGTTTCCCCCCACCTCCGCCCGCGGGAGGGTCTGGGCGGGCGCAGCCCTCCCAGGAAGGATGTTCATCCCGTCGGTGTGCGGCGCAAGCCGCATGGATGGCTAACGTGAACATAGGCTGCTGGAGCCAATCCCTTTCCCATAAGCGCATGTGGCGCCGCAGCCCCCCTCCCAGCCTCCCCCCGCTGGGGGGAGGAGCCGGACTCCCTCCCCCAGCGGGGGAGGGTCAGGGAGGGGGCGGTCACCTTGCCCAGGGAGCCGCGCCGCGGGCGGGACGCCCGCGCTCCCAGGCCATTTGCATGGGGCGTGGTGCGCCATACGCATGGGGCCTGACGTGCCCATGGGGGAACCAGGTTCCCCCATACTCTCGCCCGCGGGAGGGTTGGGGAGGGCGCAGCCTTTGCGCAGGGGGATGGGGCAACCGGGTTGCCCCATCCCCCCGCCCGCGGGAGGGTGAGGGCGCAGCCTTTGCGCAGGGGGATGGGGGAACCTGGTTCCCCCATACTCTCGCCCGGCGGGTTGGGGCGGGCCGCGCCTGCCCGGTGGCGCATCCGCCGAGATGCAGCAGCGCGGCCCGCCGATCCCCCTGGCGGACGAGAAGCAACGCAAGCGTCGCTTGCCAGCAGGCAGGAGCAACCGATGGCCGGTTTGCCGATTACACGCCTGGTGCTGTTCAAACACGGGGTTGCCTACATCGAGCGCCGTGGGTCCTACCAGGGCGAACGCCTGGAGTTGAGCTTCCCGCGGGAGGCGATCGACGATGTGCTCAAGAGCCTGATCGTGCTCGATAACAGTGGCTACGTGCTCGGCGTGGACTTCGAGACGCCGGAGGATCGCGCAGCGCGTCTGGGCCGCGCCGGCATGCGCCTTGGGGAGGAGCGCCGCCTGCTGGATCTGCTGCACGACCTGCGCGGCCGCGCGGTACGGCTGGCGATCGATGGCAGCACCAGGAAACCTGAGAGCATCGTTGAGGGTCTGCTCCTGGGGGTGGACCACGAACCGGAGCTGTCGCCGCGCCGCGCGATGCTGGCCATCTACCAACCCGAGACGCGCCAGGTGCGCCTTGTGCCGGTGGCCCACCTGGCGCATCTGGATCTCCTCGATGATCAGGCGGATAGCGATCTGCTCTACGCCCTGCGCGTCGCGCGCGGCGAAGAACAGCGCCAGGCCGCGACCCTACGCCTTTCACCAGGCGAGCACGACCTGCTCCTGGCTTATGTCGCGCCCGCGCCCGCCTGGCGGGTGAGTTATCGCCTGCTCTATGAGGAAGAACGGTTGGACCAGCCCGCCCCCGACACGCCACCAGCGGAAGTGTTGCTCCAGGGCTGGGGTCTGTTCGATAATCAACTCGACGAGGATCTGTGCCGGGTCGAATTGACGCTCATGGCGGGGATGCCGATCTCCTTTCGTTACCGGCTGGCGATGCCCCACACGCCGCAGCGTCCGCTGGTCGAAGACGAAGACCGCGCGCTGGCCGGGCCGCTGTTCTTCGACAGCGCGCCGCCAGCCGCGCCCGAGGCGCTCGCTGCGGATACGACGATGCGCTTCAGCGAACCCGGGGCGGCCATGCCCGCCCCTGCGGCGCACCTCGTGACCCGCCGCCTGGAGGAGAGCGTTACCGAACGCGCCAGCGGCGACGAGCGCGGCGCGCTCTTCGCCTATCACATCACCCATCCGGTGAGCGTCGCCCGTGGCCAGTCGGCGATGGTTCCGATTGTCAGCCGCCGCCTGCCCGCCCGGCGTGAACTGCTCTACAGCGGCGCGAAGCACCCCCGCCATCCGGTTGCCGCCTTGCGCTTCAACAATGCCACCGGCCTGACCCTCGAACGTGGTCCGGTGACGGTGCTGGACAACGGTGACTATGCCGGCGAGGCGGTGCTGCCCTTTACCCGCGCCGGGGATGAACTCATCCTGCCTTACGCGGTGGAACTGGGGGTCCAGGTCACCGAAGCGCGGCGGGGTGAGCGTCGAGTGACCGGCGTCACCCTCGAAGGCGAATACGTGCGCATCGAGGAGCACGAACTGGGGATCATCGAGTTTGAACTGGTGAGCGCCCTTGACCGCGCCGTGGTCGTGACCCTGGAGCACCACCGCAACCCGGCCTTCGACCTGGTCGGGCCGCGCCCGCCAGAGGAGGAGCGCGCCGATTTCGCCCGCTGGCGCGTGCCCTGTGCGCCCCACGCGCGCACCCGTTTTACCGTTACCGAGCGGCGCCTGTTGAGCCGCTTCGAGTCCGTTCGCGGCCTGACCGGCGATCAGTTGCGCGAGTTCCTTGTCAACCGCCTCCTCGATGTTGCCACCGTCAGGACCCTCGGCGAAGTGCTCAGGCTCTACCACCAGATCAACGCCGCTCAGGACCAGCTCCACCAGCTCGATCTGCAGCGCGAGGAGATCTACAAACGCCAGCAACAGATCCGCCGCAACCTGGAGCCGCTGGGCCGCGAGGGCGACGAAGGCGTGCTGCGCCAGCGTTACGTCGCCACGCTCAATGAACTCGAGGACCGCCTGACCGCGCTCGCCGGCGATGAGGCGCGCCTCCGGGCAGAGATCGCCCACCTGGAGGACCAGGCCGC
>DAOTYR010000340.1:0-3797 GCA_034434655.1 Chloroflexaceae bacterium | reverse complement strand
GCGCCGGGCCGATAGCCCTCGGCGACAAAGGCGGCATACTGCGCCACGGTGACGGGAAAGCGGGCGATCCAGAAGGGCTGGAGCGCCAGTTCAACACCAGCCCGGGTCGCTCGCCCGGTCTTCTCTTCCCAGCCCCCGATCCGGTAGCGCCCACCCGGCACGTAGCAGAAGTAGCCCTTCGGGCGCCCGAAGGTCTGGCTCAGCCGCCCAGGCTCGGCCTGCCACTGCGCGTCCTCGACGGGGTAGCGCGGGTCGCCCAGGAGGCCCAGCGCCGTCCCGGCCTCCAGACGCTGGGTCAGCGGCACCGAAGGGTCGGGCTGCTCCAGCAGTTCGACCAGGGCCGCGCGGAGCTGCTCCTCGAAGTCGAGCACGTCATGGGCGCTGCCCACGAACGCCCCGCGCCGGCCCAGCTCGGCGTAGCAGGCCGCGGCCAGCAGCGCGTCGCGCTGGCGCTGGAGGGCGGGCTTCGTCGCGTCCAGCCCCTGCCGGGGAGACACCAGGAGCTGCAGCCAGCTAAAGGCGAGGCTCCGTTTCTCTTGCCGCGCGAGGCGCCCCATCAGGAGGAGCGCGACCTCGCGCCAGCGGTCGCCGCCCGCCGCCCACTGCTGGTAGATCAGGTCAGGGTCTTCCTGGCCCGCCAGGTGGCAGGCCGCCAGGTACTCCTCGAAGGTCAGGTGGGGCAGCACATAGGTCTCGTCGGCCTCCTCCAGCACCAGGCCCGTCTCCTCGCGCAGGATGTGGATGAAGCGATCGCTCCGGCGCACCACCTCCTCGCGGGGGACGGCGCGCGGATCGGTCGGGTTGAGCCGGGCGCGGAAGAAGGCGTCGAGCGTGTCGCGGAGCAGCGCCCCGCTGAGCACGCCGCGCCCATCAACCTCCTGCTGGTGGGCCGCGAAGGCGAGCTGGTGCAACACGGGGCGTAGATCCTCGGCGCTCAACAGCGGCAGCTCCAGGCGCTCGCCGATGCTCTGCTGGCGCCGATCCACATCGCTCGAGCGCACCCCTTCCCAGCGATCCAGCAGCAGCCTGACCAGCTCCTCGTACACATCCACCCGCTTCTCGGGCATCTCCTTCCTTATTATAGTCGAGCAGCGCCAGCATGGTCAGCAGCAGCGGCGAGGTCGTCAGCTCGCGCAGCACCTCGCGCCGCTCCAGGACCTCCACCAGGCGTTGCGCCCGCTCCTCGGCTTCGGCGGAGGTGTAGAGCGCCTGGGCGGAGCCACACGTCTCGGCATACCAGGCGCGCGTGAAGTGGCGCGCCTGGCCGAAGGCGAAGGGCTGGAGCCGGCGCAGCGCCCAGTCATCGCGCAGTTGCCAGGCCGCGTCCTGCTCATAGGGCCGGGTGCGGCAGGTGACGACCAGGCGGGAGCGGTCGAGCTGGCGGTCGAGCCGGCGGATGGCCTCGGCGATGCGCTCACGGCGCGAGCGGCGCCCCTGGGTCGTCGCTTCGAGCGCGCCGGGCACCTCATCCAGACCATCGAGACAGATCAGCGCCCCGCCCTTGCGCCAGGCCAGGAGCACCGAGTCGCGCAGGCCGGCGCGCAGGCCGGCGGGGCCGAGCACCGGGCGCAGGAGCGCGTCGATCAGCGCCTCCAGGTCGCCCTCGGGATCATTCGAGAGACGCCCGGCCACCGGCCCGAGCGGGCAGAAGAAGGGGATGGGCAACGGCTTCGCCGGATCGCGCCCGCGCAAGAGCGCCTCGGCGATGCTGACCGCCAGGTAGCGCAGCAGCGTGGACTTGCCGGAGCCGGGGCCACCGAGCAGCACCAGGCGCGAGCAGGCCCGGATCGCGTCAAGGGGCTGTTCGGGGCGATACCAGTGGCCACTGAGCGTCTGCGGCAGGCGGGCGCCCTCCAGATCGCGCCGCGCCGCCTCCCAGACTTCATCAGGCGCGCGGCCGGTGATCCACGCTCCATCCGCGGCGATCTGGCGCTCCGGCCACCCGGCGGCGCGCTCATCGGCATGCAGGGCGCGCAGCGTAGCGCGATCCAGCGCCGGGATGCGCACCTCCGCGGGGAGCACGCGCGCGGGATCGGCCGCTTGCATCTGTTCCAGCAACTCCTGAGGGCCAGGGGTGAATGGCTCAACCGGGATCAGCGCCTCGGTCGTGAGCGACGTAAACACCTTCAGCAAGCTGATCGGCGGCATCGTCGTCTGCTCGCGCCCGCTCTGCTCCTTGCCGAGGAGCTTGCCGAGGCGCAGGCGACCGTGCTCGGCGACGAGGGCGCGCAGGTAGCTGTCGAGCAATTCCTTGCCATCGGCGGGCGCCTGGGCGCCGAAGAACATCTGCACGGTGCCCTGATTGACGCCGACGTTGGCCCCGGTCAGCCGACTGTCACCCGCGAGCGTGGCCTGCCCCTGGACCGGGTCGCCCGCGGCCCTGGTGACATTGCCCACCTGCCCGTCGAGGAAGATCAGGGCCTCGAGCCGGGCCAGCTTCTCAGGCGGAAGGTGCGCGGCGCGGGCGGCCAGGGCGGCGCGGGCGGTAGCCTCGTCATACGTTGCGCGCAGGGCGCGAATCTCGGCAATCAGCGCCTGGAGGGTACCGCTCATAGGCTCGTCGTGCAGCAGAATGGAGCGACAGCCGGCGACACGCGGGATCGCTGACAGTGTACCACGCGGCGCGCAGCGCAGGCAAGAACAGTGGCGTAACGTCCAGGGCTACGTCAAAGAGTCCGGTTGATCGTCCGCGCCGTGGGCGTCATGGGCTTTGAGTACATAATACCAAGTGGAATTGGCAATCCCGCATGGTCCTGCTCATCTCCACAGCTCGACAGCTCCACACAGGGCTTTGGAGAGCTGGAGAGCTCTGGAGGTGTGGAGCTGAGCCAATGCGATGCCATCAAGTGGAGTCGGTATAATCCGCTCCAGGCTGCGCAGGCGGCCTTCGCATCCCCTGGCCGAGGGCTTATGGTCTTTGAATACATCATCCGGTATAGCCCGCGCAGGCGGGCTTCGCCTTGCCTAGCCGAGGGCTTTAGCCCGACGGCCAGCCCGGTATACCGGATGAATTGCTCAAAGACCATCAGCCCCACGGCTAGCCCGGCATACCGGATTAATTTCTCAAAGACCATCAGTCGCCGGGCGGACGACGTTGACGTAGCCGTAACCGTTCACACCTGGGGTAATTCTCGCCCTGCGAGCGAGGGCGTTTCGCCCCCGTCGCGTCTCTGCGGGCAAGATGCCCGCGCTCCCAGGAGAACTCTGAACACGTACGAACGCGGAACCTCGCGCGAGGTTCCGCGTCCCACCCTGGTGGAGCGAAGGGGATTCGAACCCCTGACCTCCTGCTTGCAAAGCAGGCGCTCTCCCAACTAAGCTATCGCCCCGGGTCCACGCCAGTATGTCAGATTGGCGGGAGTTGCGGGGCCTGCGGCGCCCGCACTGCCTGGGAGGGCTACGCTCTCCCAAACCCTCCCACCGGGTGGGGATATGGGGAAACCCGGTTTCCCCATCCCCCTGCGCAAGGGCTGCGCCCTCCCAAACCCTCCTGCGGGCGGGGGAAGGGGGAAACCCGGTTTCCCCGTACCCCTGCTTGAGGGCATAGCCCTCTCAAACCCTCCTGCGGGCGGGGGAAGGGGGAAACCCGGTTTCCCCACGCCCCTGCTTGAGGGCATAGCCCTCTCAAACCCTCCTGCGGGCAGGGGGATGGGGAAACCGGGTTTCCCCATCCCCCTGCGCAAGGGCTGCGCCCTCCCAAACCCTCCCACCGGGTGGGGATATGGGGAAACCGGGTTTCCCCATCCCCCTGCGCAAGGGCTGCGCCCTCCCAAACCCTCCTGCGGGCGGGGGAAGGG
>DAOTYR010000339.1:0-7884 GCA_034434655.1 Chloroflexaceae bacterium | reverse complement strand
CTGCGCGAAGGCGGTTGAAAAGAACGCCAGCCTGTGCTACACTGTCGCTTTGGGCTCAATACGTTTCAAATAAGATGACCAACCCCCTCTCCGGCCCTCCTCCGCTGGGGGCGGGAGTGCGGCTCCTCCCCCCAGCGGGGGGAGGTTGGGAGGGGAGCTGACACGCCGCATGCGCTTATTTGAATACGGTATTGGCTTCAGGCCGGCGCGCGCCGGCTCTAGCGCTGTGGGAGTATTGTGCGGGCCAGGCGGCCCCACGAGATGAGGAACAGCATGGCTACCCAGTTCACCCTCGACGTCCAGCCCCGCACGGTGCTGGGCAAACAAGTCAAGCACCTGCGAACCCAGGGGCTGATCCCGGCGACGGTCTACGGCAAAGGCATCGAACCTGCCTCGGTGCAGGTCAATGGGCGCGCGTTTATGGCGGTGTACCGCAAAGCGGGCAAGACCGCCGTGATCGAGTTGCACATGGGCGCGGCCAGGCAGGCCGCCTTTGTGCAGGCGGTGCAGCGGCACCCTCTCACGCGCGATATCATTCACATTGATTTCAAGGTGGTGGATCTGCGCAAGGCCATTCACGTGGACGTGCCGGTGGTGACCGTCGGCGTATCGCCGCTGGTGGCCCGCGGCGACGCGCTGATCAACCATGCGCTCAATACGGTGATGGTCGAGGCCCTCCCTGCCGACGTGCCCCAGCACATTGATGTGGACGTCAGCGGCCTCGACGCCCTTGACAAGACCATCCACGTGCGTGATCTTCCACCCTCGCCGACCTACAGGATCCTGACCGACGGCGACGAGGTGCTGATCTCGCTGACACCGGTGCGCGCCGTCGTAGCCGAGGGGCCCGTCGAAGAGGTGCCGGTCGAACCAGAGTTAATCCGCCGCGAGCGGGCCAAGGAAGAGGAGGAGGAATAGTACCTGTTCACACCCTGGGCAGCCCACGCGCCTGGGAGCGAGGGCGTCCTGTCCTCGTTGCGTCTCCGCGGGCGAGTGGCCCGCGCTCCCAGGCGCAATGTGAACGCTTACGAAGCATAGTACGGCGTGCCGCAACGCGCTCAGGAGAGGGTGTGGGAGGGCTTTGCCATCCCACACGCTTCTGTCACCCGGCGTAGGTGCGCCCCTTCCAACTCACGCCCCGCCCGCTGCGCACACGCCACATCCCGCGCAGAGCCACCACCAGGTAGGCCAGCAACCCCAATGGCCAGAGCAGCGCATAGAGCGGGTTGAGCCGGTACTGGCGCCGGTACATGGCGCCCCAGAGCCACAATCCTGCCGCCCAGGCCAGAACGCCGGCGGCCATCACGAATGCCGCCTCACCTGACCCGCTGGCCAGCAGCGCCGCCCCGATCCAGATCAACGTGAGCGGCCCCCAGGCCAGCGCCAGTTGCCACACGGCCGCCTGCCACGAGCGCGCCCCGCTGTTGCGCGCCCCCGCGGCGGCATGCTTGGCGAGACCCTCGGCAACTTCGCGCCCGTTGTGATACATCCGCGTGCTGAGATACTCCAGACCTTCGGCGCTGCCCACCCGGAAGCCCGCCGCGCGGATGGCCTGGGCCAGATGCACGTCCTCCAACACCTTGTCGCGCACCGCGCCATGACCGCCGATCGCCTCGTAGGCTGCGCGGCGCACCAGGATGCACTGCCCGTTCGCCAGCACCTCCTCGGGGCGCGTGGCGGGATGCTCGAAGTGCTCGATCGGGTAGATCGTGGTAATGAAGGCCAGGAAGGGCGGCAGCATCACCCGTTCCCAGAAGGTTCCCAGTTCAAGAAAGGGCCAGAGCGTAACCAGGTCGAGGTCACGGCGCCAGGCGCGCGTCAGGAGCGCGGCCGCCAGGTCGGGGTGGGGCGCCGTATCAGCATCAAGAAACAACAGCCACTCGCCCCGCGCCTGCGCGCCGAGCTGTTGGCAGGCAAAGCTCTTGCCGACCCACCCCTGCGGCAGTGACCGGCCACGGAGCACCCGCAGCCGCGCGTCGCCGGCAAACCCCGCCAGCACCCCGGCGGTCCCATCGGTGGAAGCATCGTCCAGCACCAGCACCTCGAAGCGGGGATAGCGCTGGGCGAGGGCGCCGGCCACGCAGCGACCGATGCTGCGTTCCTCGTTGCGCGCGGGGATCAGCACCGAGACCAGCGGGGCAGCGGCGGGCAGCGGCTCAGGCGGCGCGAGACGGGGGCGGGCGCGCAGGCGCGCCCATTCGCGGGCGTAGCCGGCAATGAGCAGGGCAGACGCCGCGGCGGCCAGGGTCAGGCTCATCGGTATTGCTCTTCTGGGGGGCTCTGTCATCCGGCAGGGGATGGGAGAACCGGGTTGCCTCATCTGCCGGAGTGAAACAGACCATACGATAGATGATGAACAGATTATAAACCGAAAATGGGGGTAGACTGGCTACAATATGGTTGGGGCCTGGCTTCCATCGCCGGGCAGGCGCGGGTTGACAGCAGCGCCAGCGGCAAGGCGCGGTTCGCCGGTTTGCCTTGCCGGTCGCGCGCGGGGAACGATGCATCCAGAGTCGTCGGGCGCAATCAGGAAAAACTGGCTTTGCCCGCGTTGGTATAGTCAGATCACCAGCCCTTGCCCCCATCATTTCCGCGTTCATCCCAACCAGGCGCGGGCAACGCCAGAGGTGCGATTCCATGCCTGAAGTACCGGTTGTCTTGCTGTACCTCGCCCTGGGGATCGCCGCCAGCCTGCTCGCGGCGTATGCCTGGAGTCGGCGGTACTACCGGAGCAGCCGTCCCTTTACGCTGCTGATGGGCGCGCTGGCGTACTGGTGCAGCGCGCGGGCGCTGGCCATCGCCGACCCCAGCTTCGAAGGGACGGTATTCTGGGCCTTGATGCAGGTAGGCGGGATCGCCCTGATCATGCCGGCGTGGCTGCTGCTGGCCCTGTCGTACACCGGGCAGCGCTGGCGACGCCATCTCCCGGTGCTCACGGCGATCTTCGTGCCCGCCGCGGTGTTCTTTGTGCTGGCGATGAGCAATAGTCTGCACCGGCTCTGGTGGACGCAGGTCGTGCCGGACACCAGTCGCGGCTTCATGTGGGTGCAATCAACCTGGGGGCCGGTGTTCTGGATGCACACGATCTATGCGTACGGCTGTTTCATCGTAAGCGTCGCATTCCTGGCGCGGGCCGCTGCGCAAGCCTCGGCGCCGGAGCGGCGCCTGGCCTGGCTCATGCTGATAGCCTCGCTCATCCCAACCCTGGGGAACGCGGCCTATCTGGCCGGGGCGCGACCGATCGGCCCGGACGATCCCACGCCGATCCTGCTCTTTTTCAGCGGATTGATCGCCCTCCCCGCCACCGTCCACTCGCGGGTCGTCGATCTGGCGCCGCTGGTCGCCCGCGAGGCCCTGGCGGCGCTGCCTGACGGGATCATCGTGCTCGACAACAATCAGCGCGTGGCGGAGATCAACGGCGCGGCGGCGGGCATGCTCGGCACGGACGAACGCACGGCCCTGGGAAGAGCGCTGGCGGCCCTGCTCAATGGGAGCCCCCTGGGAGTGGCCCTGCGGCCCGTCCTGGGCGATTTGCGCCAGCCGTCCACCCATCTGGCAAGCTATACCGAGAAGGACAAACACACGATCGAGGTCCGCGTCCGCCCGCTGAAGGCGGCCAACGGAGCGGTGGCCGGGGCGCTGCTGCTGTTGCGCGATGTAAGCGAACGTGTGAACGCCGAACAAAGCCGCGCGCAGCATCTGGCTGAGTTGAGCCTGATCAACCGGGTGGCGCGGGTCACCAACACCGCCCCCGACGCCGAAGGACTGGTGCGCGCCGCCGCCGCAACCATTGCCGCCGCCGGGGTCTGGGATCGGGTGACCGTCGGGCTTCTCGCCCCGGACGGCAGGCGGCTCGATGTTGTGGCCGACATTGGCAGCGAGGGCCAGGGCCGGGGTTATGAGGGCCAGTCAATCGACGGCGCGGAGGGTGAAGCCCTGATTGCTCTGCTGCGCTCCGGCGAAAGTCACCTCCTCGACCTGAGCGACCCGGCGACGGCTGGGAGCGTCCTGGGGCGCGCGGTGGCCAACGAGGGGATCGGGCAGTTGTTGCTGGTGCCGCTCTTCCACCAGAGAGCGCCCCTGGGCATGCTGGCCCTCGGCACCATCACGCTGCAGCCAGGCAGCGCGGCCCTGCCCCGCGTCGCGGAGACCATCGGTGAGTTGATCACCGACGCCGTGGTGCGCGCGAGGCTGTACGACGAGGTGCGCCAGGCCGACCGTCTGAAGACCTCGTTTCTCGCCAGCGTCAGCCACGAACTCCGCAATCCCCTGACCTCGATTATCGGGTACATCGAGTTGTTCCGGCGCGGGATCTACGGCACGCTCGATGAGCGTTTCACCGAACCGCTCCGCTATATGCATCTGAGCAGCACCACGCTCTTGCGCATGATCAACGACATTCTCGACTTTACCCGCGCCGAGGCCGGCCACTTGCACGTCGAGATACAGCCGGTGAACGTGCGTCATGTCGTCGCCAATGTCATCGGGCAACTCCAGCCACAGATCCGCGAGCGCGGCCTGGCCTTTGAACTGGACATCGCCCCCGATCTTCCCCTGGCGCAGGGCAACAAGGCGCGCCTGGAGCAGATCGTGACCAATCTGCTCAGCAACGCGATCAAGTTCACCGAACAAGGGCAGATCAGTGTGCGCGCCTGCCGGGCCAACGACCGGGTGCGCCTGAGCGTTACCGATACGGGGATCGGCATCGCCTCCGAGCATCTTGAGGTCATCTTCCAGGAATTTCGCCGGGTCGAGACGGCCGACCGCCGGGTGAACGGCGCCGGTCTGGGCCTGGCGATCAGCCGCCGGCTCGTCGAGTTGATGGGCGGCACGATCAACGTAGAAAGCGCGCTCGGGAGAGGTTCTACCTTTACGGTTGAACTACCGGTGGCGCAGGCGCAGGTGGCGCCAGCGCCTGCTCACGCGCTGGAACACACCGACACAAAAAGCGGCGGCGCACAGGCGCCGCCGGAACAGGAACGAGCCGTAGCAGGGATCATCAACGTCGAGGGCGCGTGACGGTACCCCCGATTCTGTCGCGTGCCGCCATCTCTCTCTCCGCGTTTGCGGAGGCCGCTTGTAGCGTGCCGGGTGTTGCCCGGGTTGCCCGCGCGGCTGCGATGCGAGCGAGCGGGGTGGTCCAGACGTCGCGCTGCGACTTCCACCGATGAGCCCGCCCCACGCACCTTGCTCCCCCTCAGCCGGCGCCGTCGCCTGGCCGCCGGCATTGCTGCCGACGCCGTTGGTCTCTTACACCAACCGTTTCAGCCCTTACCTGAGCCCTGACGAGCCATCGGCGGGAATGCTTGCTGTTGCCGTCTTGCGTCACGCGCAGGTCACCCCGCGCGTGCCCCCGCTTGCTGTTTCGCGGGGCGGCCTTCCACGCAATGGTGGTCGAGGAGTCGGGAAGTTCCTCTGGGGGATGGCCCCAGCGGCGGCATGTCACGCGCCTTCCGGCTACATTATACCATAGCATGTTGCCAAACCTGCGATGTGCGCTTGACGGTCTGGAGGGTGGGTGTGGAAGGGCCAGGCCCCTCCCCGGCCACCCCCGTAGTCCGGTGTCGAGGCGAGCGGTCAAGTTCGTTTGAAATATGCCATAGCCTTCAAGGAGCGGCGCACCACCGCGCCCAGGCGCCGCGCGCCCTCTTCAAGCTCGGCGGGCGCGAACAGGCTGAAAGCCAGGCGCAGGTAGTTCTGCCCGCCGCTGTCGGCATAACAGCGGCTGCCGGGCAGGTAGGCCACCCCCGCTGCTTCAGCGATGGGCAACATCGCCAGCGTATCGAGCGGCAGCGGTAGACGCACCCAGACGAAGTAGCCGCCGAGCACAGGGGCCCAGGTGCAGCCGGTGGGCAGATGGAGGGCCAGGGATGTCAGCAGCGCGTCGCGCCGGGCGCGCAAGACCTGGCGCAGATGGGCCACGTGCGGGTCGAGCTGGCCCTGTTCCAGCAGCGTGGCGAGGATGGTGGCCGTAAAGTGGTTCACTCCGCCGCCACTGTCGAGCATGCCCGATCGACAGCAGCGACGCACCAGTGCCGGATCGGCGAGCATCCAGCCGAGGCGCAGGCCGGGGGCCAGCAGTTTGGAAAATGTGCCCAGACGGATGATCGGGCCGCCGGGCGCCAGCCGGTACAGTGGCGGTGGCGGCGGGGTTTCGTACCAGAGTTCCCCGTAGGCGTCATCTTCGATCACCGTCAGACCCTCGCGCGAGGCCAGTTCCACCAGGGCCTGGCGGCGCTCGGGCGCGAGGGTCGCCCCGGTGGGATTGCTGTAATTCGGCGTCAGGTAGAGAAAGGCCACCCGTTCGTTATGGGCGCGCAGCATCTGCAGCAGCGCCCCGGCCGTCTCCACGTGCATGCCTCGCGAGTCCCCCGGCACGGCTACCAGGCGCAGCCCGTGATCGTGGAAGATCCGTAGCGCCAGATGGTACGTCGGCGCTTCGACCAGGGCCACATCGCCCGGGCGGCTCAACAGGGTGCAGAGCAACGCCAGGGCCTGGGAGACGCCGCCGGTAATCATCACCTGGTCCGCAGGTGTGCTAACGCCTTCCATGCCTTCCAGTCGCGCCTGCACCTGGGTGATCAGGCGCCCCGGCCCCTGTTCCGCGCCGTAGGCCAGCGCCTCCGCGCCGTGGTCGCTCAGCGCGCGCCCGGCTGCCTCCGCAACCATCTCGACGGGCAGCAGATCGGGATCGAGATGCCCCCAACCCAACTCGATGATACCGGGACGCAGGTGCAGTTGTATTTCGGGGAGCACGCCCATGAGCGTTCCTTCCTAAACTTGAAAATGGGGGAACCAGGTTCCCCCATACCCCCGCCCGCATGAGGGTTGGGGAGGGCGCCGCCCTCGAGGAGGAGGATGGGGAAACCGGGTTTCCCCATCCCCCCACCCGGTGGGAGGGTTTGGGAGGGCTGCGCCCTCCCAGGACGTATGTTCATCCCGTCGGTGTGCGGCGCAGCCCCATGGACGGCTGAGGAGGGGGGTGGGGAAACCGGGTTTCCCCACGCCCTCGCCCCCGGGAAGGTAAGGGCGCAGCCCTTGAGCAGGGGGATAGGGAAACCCGGTCTCCCCATCCCCCCACCCGTGGGAGGGTTTGGGAGGGCTGCGCCCTCCCAGGACGTATGTTCATCCCGTCGGTGTGCGGCGCAGCCCCATGGACGGCTGGTAAGCAAACGACCACGTATCGGCATGTTGCGACTTTTCATCACCGGTGAAGAAACGTATAATGAGTCGACCCGGCAGGGCACAGGCCCGGCGCGCACTGACAGGGACGTCATGAAAGGGGGCAGCGATGCTGGAAGCCGAATCTTCCCCGGTCCTCGAACCGGGCGACGCGGAGGCGCCCATGGTTCGGCGGCGACTGGTGAGGACGCTGTCGCGCGCGGTGCTGTTCGGCGCCGGCCTGTTTGTCTTTATCCTGGCCCTCGAGTCGTTGAAACGCGGCGCCGGGGCCTACGGTTCACTGGCCTCGGGCCTGTTTCGGGTGGAATCGCCCGCCGGGGCGCTGGGACTGGGCTGGTTGCTGGCCTACCTCTTCCTGAGCGGCTCGCCGGTAGCGGCGCTCGCCGTCTCGCTGTTTGCCGCCGGCTCGCTCGATGCGCTGCAAACCCTGATGATGATCACCGGCTCGCGTCTGGGCGCCTCGCTGGTCGTGCTGGTCACCGGGCTGATCTACGCCGCACGGGGACGGCACAGCACCGAAGGAGTAGCCGTGGGAGTGCTGTCCCTGCTCACGACGGCGGTGATATACCTGCCGGCGATGGCGCTGGCCTATGCGCTCGTGGCGGGCGAGTTCATCACCGTGCCGGCGATCAGCGCCACGGCGCCGCTGACATCGCTGCTCGACCCGATCGTCGATCCGATCGCCGGGGTGATGCTCGACCA
>DAOTYR010000338.1:0-1817 GCA_034434655.1 Chloroflexaceae bacterium | reverse complement strand
GAGCATAGAATCCCCGACGCGAACCAGGCTCGATGCCGCGCGCACGTGGGCCGGGCGATCAAGGGATGGGTCGGCGCCGGCGCTGTAGCGCAGCGGGCGCCGGTTCAGCACCTGGACCAGCAGCCGCGGGTCGTGGTGAGCCTCGATCATAGGGGCGCCTTTCATGAAGATACCGACGGGATGCCCGTGAAGGTTCTTCCTGGGAGGGCTGCGCCCTCCCCAACCCTCCCGCGGGCGGGGGTAGGGGGAAACCCGGTTTCCCCATCCCCCTGCGGGGCGGGGGCGTGGGGAAACCCGGTTTCCCCACACCCCTCGCCGAGGGCGTATGTTCACGGTAGCCGTCCATGCGGCTCCGCCGCACACCGACGGGATGAACATACTTCCTGGGAGGGCGCAGCCCTCCCAAACCCTCCCGCGGGTGGGGATGGGGAAACCCGGTTTCCCTATCCCCCTGCGGGGCGGGGGCGTGGGGAAACCCGGTTTCCCCACACCCCTCGCCGAGGGCGTATGTTCACGTCAGGAGTCCCGCGATGACTCTGGAGGCGTGACGCTCACCGGGCGCAACTCGCGGATAAGAATGGTGACAATCGTCACCACTGGAACCGTGAGCAGCGCGGCGAAGAAGCCGCCGACCAGCCCGCCGACGTAAAGCCCGAACAGCACGGCCCCCGGCGGCACCTTGATTGCCCGGGCGAAGAAAAAGGGCACCACCACGTACACCGCCACCATGCCGATAATCGTCTCCGCAATGATGATCCAGACAACCGCTGACTGGCTCACCGTCGAGGCCGCCAGCACCGCCAGTCCCAGGCCAACCAGGCCGCCCAGGTAGGGGATGAACTCCAGCAGGCCCGAAATGACGGCAATCGGGATGGCGAAGGGGATGCCTACCACCAGGCCGGCAATGCTATACCCGATGACATAATAGCCCGAAATCGCCAGTTGGGCCATGAACCAGCGCGACAGTCCCTCGCTTACCGCGCCAAGCAGGCTGACCACCCGCGGCCGGTAGGCCGCCGGCACGAAGAAGTGCAGCAACCAGAGGCGCGTCTCGATGCTGGTGACGATGGTAAATACCAGCACCACCAGCACGAACAGGGTCCAGAACAGTGCTCCCACCTGGGCCGCTGCGCCGATCAGGGCGCTGGAAACGCCGCCCATCAGCCCGCTTATGGTGCTAAGGATGGTCGTCAGGGGCAGTTGCACCACGCCGGCTTCGAGCCGTGGCGCGATGGCCATCAGCAACCGCGCCAGTCCATCGAGTGCGGTGGCGAAGAGCGGCAGCACCTGCAACCCCAGATAGAGAAAGAGCGCCACGATGAGCGTCAGCACCCCGGCGACGGTGACGCCGCCGGGCACTCCGTGCCGCCCGAGGCGCGTGACCAGCGGGTAGAGGAGCATGCTCAACAAGGCTGCCAGGAACAGCAGCAGCCCCACCGAACGGATCAGCGGCAGCAACGGCCCCACCAGAATGAGCGCCACCCCCAGGCCAAACAGCGCGAACCACGTCCGGGTGGTAATCTGTAGCATCGAGACCTCGCACGTGCTCCCATCAGGCATGGGGCGTGAGGAAAGCAGGTTCCCCACGCCCCCTCCAGCGGGTCGTCACAGAATGTCCTGGGAGGGCGCAGCTCCGCGATCCCGTTGGTTCGCCCGCGGCGGCAGACCCCTTCGGCCATCGTTCATGGCCGCGGCGCCGCGCCCGCTCGCCGGTAGGAGCGATACCGCGGCTGCCACATGGCCGCCTCGATCCGTGGCCCGAGTTCATCGTCGGCGATGGGAGGCGCCACACCCTCGGCCATGGCCGCGCGGGCGAC
>DAOTYR010000337.1:0-11920 GCA_034434655.1 Chloroflexaceae bacterium | reverse complement strand
CGCAACTCCGCGGGCGCGGCGGGCGCCGCCAGGCCCAGCACCACCCCCTGCACCTGGCTGTGGCGCAGCGGCGCCCAGACCAGTTGCCCGGGGCGCACCAGGCCATGGAGCCGCGGCGGGACGCGGTAGGAGAGCACCGGCGGCGCTCCTCCACCGGCGCTCAGGGCAACCTCGGCGATGACTTCGGCTGGCATAACTCCCTCAGGCATGGTTCAGCCGTCCGTGCGGCTCGCGCCGCACCCCGACGGGATGAAAAAAGGTTGTTCCTGGGAGGGCGCAGCTCTCCCAGACCCTCCCGTAGGTCGGGGCCCGGGTGCGCGGGCCTCCGGCCCGCATCCGCAAGGGGATAACAGGGTTCTCCTGGGAGGGCTTTGCCCTCTCAGACCCTCCCGCGGGCGGGGGCGTGGGGAAACCCGGTTTCCCCACACCCCTCTGCGAGAGCCTATGTTCACGTTAGTTGTCCCGCGCCAGCGCCACCATGATCCAGAACGCAAAGGCCAGATCCGGCCAGAAGTAGAACTGGTCTACCAGGCCGTGAGCGAGGGCCGCGCTCATGGCGGCGATGAGACCGGCGCAGAGCGTGGCACTGCCGCCCGGGCAGGTCCGGGCGTCGCGGTAGAAGCGGAGGATCAGCCAGGCAAAGGCGACCAGCCCCGGGGGCCCCATGCGCAGGGCGATGTCCAGGAACAGATTGTGGGGGTGCGAGGTATTGATCTCGCTGGTGTCGGCCAGCTCCGGAGCGATGTAGTCCGGGTAGTATTGCCCGAACTGGTCAAGCCCGATGCCCAGAGGATGGTCGCGCAGCATCGCCAGCGCCGACGCCCAGGTCTTCAAGCGCACCGCGCCGCTGGCGCCGGCCGGGTTGAAGCGTTCGATGTCCAGGGCCACGACGAGAGCCAGGGCTAGCAACGCCGCGCCGCCGAGCGCCCCCAGCGCGAGGCGCGCGCGCCGGTCGCGCCAGAAGGAGCGCGGCAGCAGCAGCGCCGCCAGGAGGCTCGCGGCCACCAGCGCGCCCAGATAGGCTCCCCGCGAGAAGGAGACCAGCAGGCCCGCCGCGCACAGCAGCGCCACCAGCGCCGCCGGCCATGCCTGGCGCAGCCCGGCGCCACGACTGGCCGCCCCCCAGAAGGCCCCATAGGCCAGCGCCGCCGCCACCGGCCAGTAGCGCCCCATCGCCAGCCCCAGGTTGTTCGGATGCCCGTACAGCCCTGCCACCCGCTGCACGCCCTCCACCAGGAAGCGATCCTCGCCGAAGCCGGCTTTTTCGCCGAAGAGCGGCGCCAGATTCAGGCCGACGAATTGTAACAGCCCGACCACCCCGGCCATCGCCCCGCCCGCCAGCCAGAACCACACGATCTTCCGCCAGTAAACCCTGGGGCTGCCACGGGCCAGACGCGACCCCGCCACAAGCCAGGCCAGCCCCACGAAGAACAGCGGGCCGAGCACCGTCCAGCGGAACTCGCGCAGGGCCAGGTTACGCGCCGCGGCGATGTGCACGCCCCACCCGGCTGCCGCCAGAAACAGGCCGATCGGCGCCAGTTCCACCACCCGGACGGTAGCGCCGCCCGCGCGCGGGCGCCACCGTTGCCACGGCCCGGTTCCCAACCAGCGCGCGACCACGGCAGCGCCGGCGATCAGCAGCAGGATTTCGTGCAGAGGCAGGTACAGACCGCTCTCACGGATGCCGAAGCGAGTGTCGAAGAGACCCTTGGGGATGAAGTAGAACGGCAGGCTGAGCGGGACCAGCAGCAGGCCCAGATCGGGACGCGCCAGGGCCAGCGCTCCGAAGAGCGCCAACCCCAGCAGGGTCAGCGGCAGTTGCGGCGAGGCGCGGTAGGCGATCAGCGCGGCCGCCAGCATGCCGGCGATAATCAGGCTGTCGGGCTGAATGAGCCGGTCGACGAGGCGCGGGCTGCCCAGGGCGCGCCGCTGCGCCGCCCGTAGCCACCGCAAGGCGCCCGCAGTCGCCGGGAAGGCCAGGCGCAGCGTGGCCCCCATGCTTGCCATCAGCGCCACGATCAGCGCCAGGGAGCCATAATCCCACAGCCAGCCCCGGGGGCGCGCCCGCTCGACGATGAAGCGTTCCGGCGCGCTCGCCCCGCGCACCTCCAGCGTATGCTCGCCGTTGGGCAGGGCCGGGGTGGCGAAGGCCGGCAACCCGTCCAGTTCGCCCGGCGCCAGGCTCACCTCCACACCGTTGAGGGTGGCGAGAAGCGGCGCCGGCAGGTTGCCGAGGAGGGTGAGGCGCGCCCCGGTGAAACGGATGCGCCAGCCACCGGGCAAGGCCTCCACCGCCGGGTGCGCCCAGAGGTGCGCGCCAACCCCGGCCCGCGCGGGGGCGCGGGTGTAGGCCGCCAGGGCCTCGAAGGCCGGCAGCGGCTGCCAGTCGCGCGTCACCAGGGCGAAGAAGGGTGTGGGATCGTCGGGGGCCGGCTCGGCGTAGCCGCCGTAGCGCAGCATCCAGACGTTCATCACCCCCATCCAGGGCCACTCGGTGCGGGCGCGCTCCATCTGGCCGACCAGATAGCGCCCTTTGGTCTCCTCGCTCACCGGCGCTCCCCAGGTGTAGCGCCGCTCGGCGGGGATCCGCTCGGGGGCGGCATTCCAGCCAAACTCGGTCACCCAGATCGCCGTGCCGGCGTCGCCGTTGCGCTCCATCACCTCGCGCAGCAACACGATCCGGCTGACGTCGTTGCGCGTGTCGAGCGGGCGACCCCAGTTCCAGTTGTCCCGTCCCCGCAGAAAGACGTAACGGTGCTCGTCGGGCGGCTGACCCAGGCCGTAGTTCTGCGCCGCCATCACGTCGAAGTAGGCCGCGCCGCCCGCTTTGTAGACCCGGTCGAGGTACTCCAGTTCGGTCATCGGAGCGCGGTCGTCGAGGCCATCGGTGGGGGCCAGGCCGGGAAAGAGGATCACCGCCGCGGGGTTGGCCGCCCGCGCCGCGGTGGCGCCTGCCCGCAACAGTTCCACAAAATCCTCGGGGCGAGGCGTCTCCCAGTTCCACTCGTTCTTCAGATTCGGCTCGTTCCAGAGTTGGAAGTAGCGCACCACCGGGCTGCCAGGGGCGTCGTCCAGGCCATCGCCGTCGTACCGCTCGACCACGGCGCGCACGAAGGCGGCGTAGTCGGCGAAATCGTCGGGGGGACCGGTAGAATTGCCATCGCGGGCCAGGCCGGCCCGGAAGTAGGGCGAGTTGGCGGCCCGCTCACGGGCCCACAGCGGCGGGCGCTCCAGGCGCCAGATCAACTCGACGCCCGCGGCGTTGGCTTCAGCGACCAGACGGTCGTACTTGGCCCAGGCCGACACCGCGCCGACTGTCGCCAGATTGCGCCGATCCTCGAAATCGCCGCGCCCGTGGATCTCGATATCCTCCCACGGAACCTGCATCCGCGCGTAGCGCGCCCCCAGGGCGCGGGCCATGGCAAAGGAGCGCCGCACCGCTTCAAGTTCGGGTTCAAGGTGGATATTGAACAGATTCACGCCCAGCGCCGGCCCCCCCGCGAAGGGGATCGGGCGCGGATCCGGCGTGAAGGTCACGCCGCGATTGACCGCATTATCGGCCCAGACCACGGCGGCCAGGGCCACAAGCAGCAGCAGATCGAGGAGCAGCAGCAGAAGGAGGCGCTTAGCGGCGGTGTTCATCGGCGCCGATTGTATGCGGGGAGGAAAAGGCTGTCAATGCCATCGACCCCGTAGGAGCGCAAAAGATTTCGCCCCCGCCCCCTACCGCCGGCCATTCACCGAGGCGCGATCCCGTTGCCACACCCCGGCGGTGCGGCGGAAAAATTGCACCGCCAGCACCACCAGCGCCACCACCAGCAGCAGCGCCAGCATGGGCAGCACAATCGCCACAATGCTCAGGAAGAGCGAGGTCGCGTCTTCGACAAAACTCAGGACCGGATTGGCCGTGCCCCCGGTCGCCGTCGTCACCACCGGGCGCACCGCGCTGCGCGTCAGATGGGTGCTCCCGGCGACAATCAGCCCGGCAACCGCCACGATCGCCGGATGGATGATCGCCACATCGCCCTGACTGGCCAGGGCCAGAATCGCGCCCGCGACGGGCGTGATGATCAGCCCGGCGGCGTGCAGCGCACTGTCCACCACCGGCACCTTGTCGCCCACGAAGTCCAGCGCGGCCAGCGCGGCGATGATCAACAACACAAAGACATTGGTTAACAGGTCAAACGGCGAGGCTAACTGGATCCATCCCAGGCGCGCGAAGATGCCAATCGTCAACAGCGGAAGATACGGGTTCAGCCCGGAAGCCATCGCCAGACCAAGGCCGGACGCCAGCGCGATCAAGCCCTCCATACGCGGTTGACTTTCGTATGCGTGAGATCAGAAACGGAACGGGCGACCGGCACGTCGCAGCTCGTCCCGGTCGCCCGTCCCTTTTGACGTCCCGTTCTCCATGACGACGGCGCCGGAGAAAAAGTTTCACCCGGCGTGCCCTCCTGGCAGGGATATGCGGAACCCTGGGTCCCCAGATGCCCCTCACCCCCCGAATCATTCCCCTGGTGATATAAAAGAACCCCAGGCCGGTAATCGTATACACCGCCAGCAACTGTGCGCCTTCGAGCCAGTTGCTCTCGCCGTCCACCGCGATGATCGTCGCGATCAGCACCGCCAGCGTCAGCGCCGCCACCTCGAGCACCGTGAAGAAGAGCGTCATCTCGCGCCCGAACAGCAGGCTGACGAAGACCAGGAGCGGCCCCACCAGTAGCGCCACCTGCATCGAGGACCCCATCGCAATCGTCATCGCCAGGTCCATCTTGTTCTTGATCGCCATCTGCACCGCCACGATGTGCTCGGCGACGTTGCCCACCAGGGGGATGATGATGATGCCGATGAAGAACTCGCTCAGCCCCAGGGCCTCAGCAAACGGTTCGACCGTTCCCACCAGGAACTCGCTGAGGAAGACAATGCCCAGGGTGCTGACCGCCAGTACGCCGATGGCAACCGGCACGCTCCACTTCGCCTTGTGGGCCTCGCCATCAGGAGTTTTGTTTTCAACCCCGGCGTGGCCGCCGACACCCCGTTCGGGCCGGCGGAAGGTGAAGATCAGACTGAGCACGTAGAGCACGATCAGCACGCCGGCCACGCCCAGACTCAAGGCGTTCAGCGAGGGATCATCCACGTCGGTGGTCAGCAGATCGAGCTGGCCGAACTGGATTTCCCGCACCACCTCGAACAGCGTCGGAATAATCAGCCCGATCACCGCCAGGGTCATCATCGAGGCGGCCACGCTCGCCGCCTGCCGGTCGAAGTGCTGGAGGCCGTTGCGCAGGCCGCCGAGCAGCAGGGCCAGGCCCAGGATCAGCAGCAGGTTGCCCAGGATGGAACCACTGATCGAGGCTTTCACCAACTCAATTTTCCCCTGCGACAGCGCCACGATCGAGATGATCAACTCCGCGGCGTTCCCCAGCGTCGCGTTGAGCAACCCGCCTACCTTGGGGCCGGTGTGCACCGCCAGTTCCTCCGTGGCTTCGCCGAGAAAGCCGGCCAGAGGGATCAGCCCCAGGCAGCACACCAGAAAGAGCAACAGGTCGTTCCGCAATCCCGGCACGAACTCCAGCACGAAGGCCACCGGCACGAAGATGATCAAATAACGCAGCCACTTCACAACCTACCTCCTCCGGCGCGGCCACTGGCCGCGCGACCGGCCCCGATCCAGATCCAGGGATCGAGCAAGGTCCGTCCCCCGCAGCGGGCGCATGCAGGGGGCTGGGGCAACCGGGTTTCCCCCACGCCTCCGCCCGCGGGTATGGACGAGCGCCACTGGAAGCGGCGCGTCCCGGCCTGCCCCCTCCCTGACCCTCCCCCGCCGGGGGCGGGAACCCGGCGCCTCCCCCCGCTGGGGGGAGGCTGGGAGGGGGGCAGCACCCTGCGAACGGTGGTCACCTCAGCCCTCCATGCGGCTGCGCCGCACAACGCCGCGATAAACATGCCCTGGGAGCGCGGGCGGCCCGCCCGCGTCGCGGCTCCGCGGGCACGGTGATGGCCCCCTCCCTGACCCTCACCCGCCAGGGGCGGGAACCCGGCGCCTCCCCCCAGCGGGGGGAGGCTGGGAGGGGGGCAGCACCCTGCGAACGGTGGTCACCTCAGCCCTCCATGCGGCTGCGCCGCACAACGCCGCAATGAACATACGATTGTTCCTGGGAGGGCGCAGCCCTCCCAACCCCTCCTGCGGGCGGGGGTATGAGGGCCAGGCCCTCCCGCGGGCTGTAACCTGTCCTACAGATCGATCTGCGCCGGCGGGCTGGGGCGGCGTTGCAACTCCCGCAAGATGGGCGGCGGATCGCCGTGGCCCTTGTCGGGCGGCACCAGCAACATCTCCTTGGTATAGATCGAGGCGCGCCGGTCGTAAAATGACAGTTCGTACTGGTGCTCCAGCACAATCGCGTTGGTGGGACAGGCGTCTTCGCAGTAGCCGCAGAAGATGCAGCGCAGCATGTTGATCTCATACACCGCCGCGTAGCGTTCGCCGTGCGAGACGGGGCGCTCCGGGTCGTTTTCAGCGGGCACGACCAGGATGGCGTCGGCGGGGCAGGCCGCGGCGCACAGCGAGCAGCCGATGCAGCGCTCCGTGCCGTCGGCGAAGCGCTTGAGTTCGTGGCGCCCGCGGAAGCGTTCGCGCACCGGCCGCTTGACCTCCGGGTACTGCACCGTCACCGGGGGCTTGAAGATGTAGCGCAGGGTGGTGCCAAGACCTTTGAATAGCTCTCCGAGCATTGGACGTTTCCTCTCAGATGTCCATGCGGCTCCGCCGCACAACGCCGCAATGAACAGACGGTTGTTCCTGGGAGGGCTACGCCCTCCCAAACCCTCCTACCGGGTGGAGGGATGGGGAAACCCGGTTTCCCCATGCCCCTGCGGGGCGGGGGTGTGGGGAAACCCGGTTTCCCCACACCCCTGCTCCAGCAGCCTATGTTCACGTGAGACGGTCATGCGCATGGCGCACCACGCCGCGATGCACATGCCCTGGGAGCGCGGGCGTCCCGCCCGCGCCACGGCGCCGCGGGCACGGTGACCGCCCCTTCCCTGACCCTCCCCCGCTGGAGGCGGGAACCCGGCGCCTCCCCCCAGCGGGGGGAGGCTGGGAGGGGGGCTGAACCCTGCGAACGATGGTCACCTCAGTTGTGCATACGGCTACACCGCACCCCAACGTGATGTAGATAAGGTTGTTCCTGAGTGGGCGTGGCCCTCTCACATCCTCCCACGGGGTGAGGGGATTCGCAGGTCACCCGCGTGAACTGACCGGCTGGCGGGGACTGGTTGCGGCCGGCTGGCTCTCGCCGGTCTCCGCCGGTGCGGGGGGCACCATGCTCCCCTGGCGCAGATCCTTCACGTAGGTCACGTTATCCACCGGTCGGGGAACGGAACTGAACCCGACCGCCACGGCCAGGGTGAGCAGGCTCAGGGCCAGCAGGATGAACGAGGCCAGGCGCTGGTCGGGAACGATCACGAAGGTGACCGCCGTATAGACCAGGTTGATCAACCCCAGGGGCAGCAGCCACTTCCAGCCCAGGGTCATCAGCCGGTCGTAGCGCAGGCGCGGCCACGAGGCGCGGATCCATACCGAGACGAAGAGAAACGCCACCAGTTTGAGCAGGAACGCGCCCAGTGAAACCAGCCCCACCACCAGGCTTGCCACCACCGGCCCGGCCAGATCCTCCATTCCGCGCCCCAGGGTCTGGAGACCGGGGAAGCGCCAGCCGCCGAAGAAGAAGGTCACGGCGATGGCGCTGATGGCGATCAACTTGATGTACTCGGTCATAAAGAAGAGGGCGAACTTCATCGAGCCATACTCGGTGTTGTAGCCCCCCACCAGTTCCTGTTCCGCTTCGACCAGGTCGAAGGGCGCGCGCACCACCTCGGCGGTCGAGGCGATCATGAACAGCACGAAGCCAAGGAACTGGGGCACGATCCCCCACAGGCCGCCTTGCTGGTAGACGATCTGGGCGGTACTCAGGCTGCTGTAGGTCATCACCACGCCCAGCACGGCGCAACTGAGCGCCAGTTCGTAGCTGATCAACTGAGCGGACGAGCGGATGCCGCCGAGCATCGAGTACTTGTTGTTGCTGGCCCACCCGGCCAGGGTGATGCCATAGACGCCGATACCGGTCACGGCGAAGAGGTAGAGCACCCCGACGTTGATCTCGGCGATCTGGAGGATGTTGCGCACGTTGCTCGTCTGCGGGTCGGCGAAGCAGGCGCGGTAGTCCCAGTTCAGGTTGAGGCACCCGAAGGGGATCACCGCCCAGATGATGATCGCCGGGATCACCGCAAGGGCCGGGGCCAGCAGGTAGACCGGCTTATCGGCGGCTGTGGGAACGACATCTTCCTTGAAAAAGAGCTTGACCGCGTCGGCGACCGGCTGCAAAAAGCCCCCCGGCCCGGCCCGGTTCGGCCCGACGCGGTTCTGGAAACGGGCCAGCAAGCGCCGCTCGAAGAGCGTCAGGTAGGCGAAGGCGGTCGTTACGGCGAGGGTAATGACAAAGGCCTGGATGACCAGGATGAGCAGGTTGAGCCAGTCCATACGCACCTCTCGCAGGGCCACAGCGTCGGCTACGCCGATGCCGCGGCCATCACCTACACCACCAGTTTCACCAGGTGCACGCGGGTGCGTGGGCCGGTCTGCACCGCGGCCAGTTCCACCCCCGGCAGATCGGCCGGAACGAGGACCACCCCGGGCGGCACGTCGTTCACCACGCGGGCCGGCAGGGTGAGCGAGCCGGCGGCGGAGTCGAGCCGCACCAGGTCGCCGGAATGAATGTTGCGCCGCTCGGCGTCGGCGCCGTTCAGGGCGACATACGGGGCCGGAACGTGCTGCTCCAGTTTCGACCCGCGCAAAAGCGGGTCGCCGCCGTAGGCCAGGGGCTGGCTCAGGAGCAGGAGCGGCCGTTCGTCGGCCAGGGCCGGAACGGGACGGGGCGCCAGGTTGATGCTGGCGGCGCCGGATTCGACCGGCGCGGGCAGCTTGATCCCGACGCCCTCGGTATTCTCGTAGTTGGTGCCGTCGTAGTAGATCGCCTCGTTGACCTGGCGTCCCCAGGCCCCGGGTTTGCCGGTGGCGGCCAGGGCGCGGTAGGTCACGCCGGCGTAGCCGGGGACGCGCTCGGCGATCTCGGCGGCCACGTCGGCGGCGGTCAGGTAGTCCCACGCAGCATCTGCGCCGCGGGGGGCCTGCTGGCCGGCGCGGGCGCTCAGGGCCTGGCCCACTTCGGCGAAGATCTGCCAGTCGGGCCGGCTGTGGCCCACGGGGGCGCGGGCCTGCCGCGAGCGCTGCACGCGGCGCTCGGCGTTGGTGTACGTCCCCTCGCGCTCGGCCACGCTGACGGCGGGCAGCACCACGTGGGCTAGTTGCGCGGTTGGGGTGAGGAAGAGATCCTGTACCACCAGGAACTCGGCCTCGGCCAGGGCCGCGCGGGCGGCGGGCAGGCTGGCGGCAGGGTCGAGGCCGGCGATCCAGACCGCGCGCACCTGCCCATCGCGGAGCGCCGGCCAGAGGTCGCGGGCGCCCAGGCCGGGGCGGGCCAGGGGCGCGTAGCCGGGGCGCGCGTCGGGGCGCACGCCCATGTCGAGGGCGCCGCGGCTGTTGCCGCCGGACAGCAAGGCGATCAGGCCGCTGTGGGGCTGCCCGGCCTTGCCGCTCAACGCCAGCAGCGCGCCCAGGGCCTCGACCACCGCCGGCCCGGCGCCGCGGGCTTCGGCGCCGTAGATGATCACCAGCCTCCGGGCTTCGCCGAGGGCGCGGGCGGCAGCGGCGATCGTCTCCGCCGCCACCCCCGCCCGTTCGGCGATCTGCTCGCCGCTGGTGTCGTTGAGCACACGCTTCAGGTCATCCAACCCGCTGCTCTTGACCGTCACCCGCGCGCCCGCGGCGAGCAATGCACGCAGCAGACCGTGGATGAAGGCCAGTTCCCCGCCGGGCAGGTAGCGGGCGGCGAGGGTGGCCGAGCGCTCCAGCTTGGTGGGCCGGAGGTTGGCGACCAGCAACTGGGCGCCCCGCTGCGCGGCGCTGCGCAGCCGCAGCACATACAGCGGCGCCTCCTCCTCGGGATCGGCGCCCAGCACCAGCACCGCGTCGCCCGCACCGAGTTCCATCAGATTGGTGTCCTTGCCCACGCCGAGGAGCGCGCCGAGGTCGTCGTGGGCCGGCTCGCCGGGCGCGCCGGTCAGGTGGTCCAGGTTGTTGCTCTCCAGTTGCTCGCGGAAGAGTTTCTGGAACAGGTAGAGATCCTCGTTGCTGAGGCGCGGCGAGGCCAACCCGGCGATGGCTGCCCCGCCCCGGGCGCGCCGGGTCGCCTCGAGTTTCTCGGCCACCAGGCTCAGGGCCTCGTCCCAGCTCGCCTCGATCAGTTTCTCACCCCGGCGGATCAACGGCGCGACCAGGCGGCTCTCGTGCTCGAAGAAGCGATGGCCATAGCGGCCCTTGTCGCAGAGCCAGATGTCGTTGACCGCGGCGTTCTCGCGGGGCATCACCCGCATCAGGCGCTCGTGGCGCATATCCAGGGTCATGTTGCAGCCCACCGGGCAGAGCGTGCAGACTGCGGGGATGGGGTTCAGTTCCCAGACGCGGGCGCGGAAGCGAAAATCGCTGCTGGTGAGCGCCCCCACCGGGCAGATGTCGGTCGTATTGCCCGAGAACTTGCTGGCGAAGGGCGGGTCGCTCCTGGAGATGATCATCCAGTTGCGCCCGCGGTGATCGAAGCCGAGCACCGGATCATCGGCCAGTTCGTCCTGGAAGCGCACGCAGCGCGAGCAGAGGATGCAGCGCTCGCGATCGAGCAGGATCAGGTCACCGAGAGGCACTGGCTTCTCGAAATGGACCTTATCGGTATAGTCAAAGCGACTGATCGCGGGGCCCCACTCCATGGTCAGATTCTGCAGGGGGCACTCGCCGCCCTTGTCGCACACCGGGCAATCGAGGGGGTGCGAGGTCAGCAGGAACTCCAGCACGCCGCGCTGGGCGAACGTGACCTCGGGGCTCCGGGTGTTGATGACCATGCCCTCGCTGACCGGCGTGGTGCAGCCCGTCTGCAACTTCGGCATCATGGCAATGATCGGCTTGCCAGCCTCATCGAGGAGAGGTTGGCGGGTGGCGGGGTCGAGTTTCGGGGTGCCGATCTGCACCAGACACATGCGGCACATCCCCACCGGCTTCATCCGCGGGTGGTAGCAAAAGACCGGAATGGCGACCTGCGCCATACGCGCCGCGTCAACCACGTTCGTTCCGGCGGGGACCTTGATGGTCACCCCATCAACCGTTATGGTTACATCCGCCATAGCTGCTCGCTTCCCAGGCGTCAGTACATCTGCTTGACCATATTTGAGGCAGTAGGGTCCAGGAGGGCTTCGCCCTCGCGGAAACCCTCAGCGCCAAGACCTAAGCGCATGCGGCGCTTATGGCCTTTGCCGCTCTCGCCCGCGCAGGCGGGCTTCGCGTTCCGTAGCCGAGGGCTTATGGTCGTTGACCAACTACTCCGCTCTCGCCCGCGCAGGCGGGCTTCGCATTCCATAGCCGAGGGCTTATGGTCGTTGACCAAGTACTCCGCTCTCGCCCGCGCAGGCGGGCTTCGCATTCCCTAGCCGAGGGCTTATGGTCGTTGAAGAAATAATCCGGTATAGTCCGCGCAGGCGGGCTTCGCGTTCTATAGCCGAGGGCTTATGGTCTTTGAATAAATAATCCAGTGTAGCCCGCGCAGGCGGGCTTTGCATTCCATAGCCGAGGGCTTATGGTCTTTGAATAAATAATCCGGTATAGCCCGCGCAGGCGGGCTTTGCCTTGCATAGCCGAGGGCTTCAGCCCCACGGCTAGCGCGGGATAGCGGAATAAATTCTCGATCTCCATCAGCCCCACGGCTAGCGCGGTAGAGCGGAATAAATTCTCAATCTCCATCAGCCCCACGGCTAGCGC
>DAOTYR010000336.1:0-7345 GCA_034434655.1 Chloroflexaceae bacterium | reverse complement strand
GGCGCACAACGCCCGATGAAAACGGCCCGGGAGCGCCGGTGGCCCGCCCGCGGCGCGGCTCCGCGGGCACACGGTGACGGCCCCCGCCCTGACCCTCCCCCGCTGGGGGCGGGAACCCGGCTCCTCCCCCCGGCGGGGGGAGGCTGGGAGGGGGGCTGAACCCTGCGCACGATGGTCACCTCAGCCGTCCATGCGGCTCCGCCCGCACAACGCCGCGATGCACATACGGTTGTTCCTGGGAGGGCTGCGCCCTCCCAGACCCTCCCGCGGGTGGGGGCATGGGGAAACCCGGTTTCCCCACGCCCCTCCTCCGAGGGACTATGTTCACGTCAGTGCGAGGCGTGATTGAGGCTCAATTGTACCATGAGACGAAGGAGGGCGTATGTCCATTGATCCCGACAGCATCGCCGCCGAGGTCCTCGGAAACGCTCCCCGGGGCCTGTTGATCGGCGGGGCCTGGCAATCGACGGAGAGGACCTTTGCGGTGACCAACCCCGCCACGGGCGCGCGGCTGGCCGAAGTGGCCGATGGAGGCGCCGAGGAGACCCGCGCGGCCATCGAGGCCGCGGCGGCGGCCTTGCCAGCCTGGGCGGCGACGCCGGCCCCGGCCCGCGCGGCGGTGCTGCGCCGGGCCGCCGCGCTCATGGTGGAGCAACAGGAGCGCCTGGCGACGATCATGACCCTGGAGCAGGGCAAGCCCCTGGCCGAGGCTCGCGGCGAGATCGCCTACGCCGCCAGTTTCCTCACCTGGTTCGCCGGCGAAGCCGAGCGTATCTATGGCATGACCATCCCCGCCAGCACGCCCAACAAGCGCCTCCTGCTGTTGCGACAGCCGGTGGGCATCGCCGCGCTGATCACCCCCTGGAACTTCCCCAGCGCCATGATCACCCGCAAGCTCGGCCCGGCCCTGGCCGCGGGCTGCACCGCGATTGTCAAACCCGCCGAACAGACGCCCCTCTCGGCCCTGGAACTGGGGCGGATCTTCCTTGACGCCGGGCTGCCCGCCGGGGCGCTGAACATCGTCACCTGCCAGGACCCGCTGCCGTTCGCGGAGACGATCTTCGCCGACGAGCGCGTGCGCAAGGTGAGCTTCACCGGCTCGACCGAGGTCGGCAAGCTGTTGATCCGCCAGTCGGCGGAGACGGTGAAGCGCCTCTCGCTCGAACTGGGGGGCAACGCGCCCTTCATTGTCTTTGCCGATGCCGATCTGGACAGCGCGGTGCGCGGGGCGATCGCCTCCAAGTTCCGCAACGCCGGGCAGACCTGCGTGTGCGCCAACCGGATCTTCGTGGAGCGCCCGATCTACGAGCGCTTCGCCGCCGCCTTCGCCGAGCAGGTGGCCGCGCTGCGCGTGGGCAACGGGCTGGACCCGACCACAGTGATCGGCCCGCTGATTGACGCGCAGGCCCGCGCCAAGGTGGAGCGCCACGTCGCCGACGCCCTGGCCGGCGGCGCCGCCCTGCTCACCGGCGGCGGCCCCTACGCTGAGGGGCGCGCGGGCAACTTCTGGATGCCCACGGTGCTCGCCAATGCCAGCGCCGGGATGCTGGTGGCCCGCGAGGAGACCTTCGGCCCGGTGGCTCCGCTGATCCCCTTCGACGGCGAGGAGGAAGTACTGCGGCAGGCTAACGCCACGCCCTTCGGCCTGGCTGCGTATTGCTTCACCCGCGACCTGGGGCGGGCCTGGCGCATGGCCGAGGGCCTGGAGTACGGCATCGTGGGCATCAACGACCCCATCCCCTCGACGGCCCAGGCGCCCTTCGGCGGCTACAAGCAGAGCGGCTTCGGGCGCGAAGGCGGCCCGACAGGGATCAACGAGTACCTGGAAGAGAAGTACGTTTCGATGGTGATCTGAGTGATACCTCGGAGCAGGGGTCTGGGGAAACCCGGTTGCCCCACGCCCTCGCCCGCAGGAGGGTCTGGGCGGGCGCCGCCCTCAAGCACGGGTCTGGGGGAACCGGGTTCCCCCAGACCCCCGTTTGCATCCGGAGCAGGGGTCTGGGGCAACCCGGTTGCCCCAGACCCTCACCCGGCGGGAGGGTCTGGGCGGGCGCCGCCCTCCCAGCACGTCATCGGAACCGGGGGTGTCGGGACAGGCGCTTACTCGTAGCGCAGGGCCTCGATGGGCTGCAGCATCGCGGCGCGGCGGGCGGGGTAGAAGCCAAAGCCGATGCCGATCAGCGAGGCGAAGGCCAGGGCGATGGCCACGGCGCTCCAGGAGATCTGCGCGCCGATGCCCGCCGCCGCGCCGATCAGCAGCACGATGCCGATGGCGCCAGTGATGCCGATCAGGCTGCCGACCAGGCTGAGGGCCAGGGCCTCGAGCACGAACTGGCCGAGCACGTCGCCGTCGGAGGCCCCGAGGGCCTTGCGCACGCCGATCTCGCGGGTGCGCTCGGTGACGGCCACCAGCATAATGTTCATGATGCCGATGCCGCCTACGACCAGGCTGATGCCGGCCACGATGGCGATAAACCCGGTGATGGCCCCGTTAATGCCCCGCAGCACGCTGAGGGCCTGGGTCGGCGTGCGCACCTCGAAATCGTTGATCGCCCCCTCCGGCACGCCGCGCGTGGCCCGCAGCGTAGATACGATCGCCTCCTCGGCGGGGACAGCCAGTTTCTCACTGGTAATGCCCAGCAAGACGCTGGTCATCCGCAACCCGCGCCCTGGCAGGTCGAGATCGCCAACTAGACGCAGTCGCACCGTGCTCACCGGGGCGAATACCCGCCCGTCGGTGGAGAAGGGGCCGCCATTGTCGTCGATCACGCCGATGATCGTCAAGGGCTGGCCGTTGATCTCCACCGTGCGGCCCACGGCGGCCCGCAGCGCCTCCGGCTCGGCGCCGAAGAGGTCGCGCGCCACCAGGTAGCCCAGCACCCCCACGCGGGCGCCATCGGCCTCGTCGGCGGCGGTGAGGAAGCGCCCGGCCAGCATCGGCACGGTCTGGACCTGCGGGTATGCCTCGGTCGTGCCCACCAGCAGGGCCTGGACGGCCACGGTCCCGGCGCGCACCTGGGTGCTTACGGCCACTTCAGGCACCACCGCGCGGAAGAGGTCGGGGCGCGAGGCGGCGAGATCCGCCAGCGCCCGGTAATCTTGAACCGAGAGCAGGCCGTAGCCAGGCACGTCGCGGGCGCCTTTGGCCCTGGGGTCGCCCGGCTCCACGGCGATGCGCCGGGTGCCCAGGTCCACGAATTGCTCGAAGACGCTGCTCTGGAGAGCGTTGCCCAGCGAGAGCACGGCGACCAGGGTGCCCGCGCCGATGATGATGCCGAGCATGGTGAGCAGCGAGCGAAACTTGTTGGCCCTGAGGCTATCCAGGGCCATACCAATCTGTTCTTTGATCATCTCTCGATCTACTCCTGACCGGCATCACGGGGGCGCACGGGAACGGGCACCGGCTCCAGGCCGTGCTCGCGCTCGACGCGCTCGAAGACCTCGACGCCGTAGTATTCGCTCAGAATGTTCTCGGCCAGGCGTCCGTCACGCAGGCCGATCACCCGGTCCATGTGCCGTCCAATCTCCGGGTCGTGGGTCACGATGATGATCGTCCGGCCCTGTTCACGGTTCAACTCGCGGAAGAGAGCCATAATCTCGGCCCCGGTGCGGGTATCGAGGGCGCCGGTGGGTTCGTCGGCCAGAATGATGGCTGGATTGTGGACCAGGGCGCGAGCGATGGCGACGCGCTGCTTCTGGCCGCCTGAGAGGGTGTTGGGCAGATTGTCAACTTTGGCGCCCAGGCCCACCGCCTCCAGGGCCGCGCGGGCCAGTTCGCGCCGTCGCCGCCCGTCCACGCGCCCGTAGACCAGGGGCAGTTCCACGTTTTGCAGCGCGGTCAGGCGGGGCAGCAGGTTGAAGTTCTGGAAGACGAAGCCGAGCTTGCGGTTGCGCACGCGGGCCTGTTCGAGGCGGGTGAGGCCGCCGACATCCTCGCCATCGAGCACATAGCGCCCGCTGGTGGGCGTGTCGAGCAGGCCGATCAGGGTCATCAGCGTGCTCTTGCCCGAGCCTGACGGCCCCATGATGGCGACCATTTCGCCCTGATCAACCTGGAGCGAAACATCGTCGAGGGCGCGGAAGACGCCGTCGCCGGTGGGAAATTCTTTGACCATGTTTTCGATCTGGACGATCGGTCTGGTTCTATAGTCGGTGTGCATGGCACGGTGCTCCGTTGTATCGGGGGAACGCGGGTTGCCCCGCGCCCCGGCCTGCCGGTGTGTCAGGCTCCTTATCACTGAGGGTGGGGAACGCGGGTTGCCCCGCGCCCCCACCCGCGAGGCGCTGTCCGGGGAACGCGGGTTGGCCCGCGCCCCCCGCAAGATGCCGGTCGTGGGGAAACCAGGTTTCCCCATAGCCTGCCTGGAGGGGCGTCGACCGGCGCCGGGCGTATCCTAGCGAATGACGATCTGCTCGCCTTCGGCCAGGCCGGCGCGGATCTCGATGCGATCGCCGGCGCGCAGACCGGTCTCCACAACCCGCTCTTCTAACCGGCGCTCATTGCCTTCACCCACGACCACACTCACCACGCTCTTGCCGTCAACACTGCGCACGGCGGCCAGGGGCACGCTGAGGGCATCGTCGCGGCGGTCAGCCACGATGGTGGCGCTGGCGGTCATCCCGGGCTTGATCGCCACGCCGGCCGGGTCAACCTCGACGGTGACCTGGTAGGCAGTCACGCTGCTGTCGTTGCTGGGCAGCGGCTCCAGGCGCAGCACCGTGCCGGTCAGGGTCTGGCCCAGGGCGTCCACCAGCACCTCAACCGGCTGGCCAGGCTGGACGCGGGCAATATCCACCTCATCAACCTTCACCTTGACCAGGAAGCGGCTGATGTCAATCAGGACGACGGGAGCGGCAGCGCCGACATTCTCGCCAGGGGCGACGTTGACGCTGGCCACCACGCCATCGAAGGGGGCGCGCAGGGTGAGGTCGTCGAGGACCACCTGGGCCTGGTCGAGCTGGGCCTGAGCCTGAGCCACACGGGCCTCGGCGCGGGCCAGATCGCTGGTGGTCGGATCGGCGGTCAGTTGTTCCAGGCGGGCGCGGGCGGCCTCAAGGTTGGCCTGCTGGGCGGCGAGGGCGCCGGCGCGCTGCGCCCCGGTCAGACGGGCAAGCTCGGCCTGGGCGCGGGCAAGCTGCGCGCGGGCCGCGGCCAGATCGTCGGCATCGGCGCCGGCGATCAGCGTGTCAAGGTCGGTCTGGGCGGCGCGCACGCGGGCCTCGGCGGTTTGCAGGCCGCTGATTTCGTTCTGGACGGCCGTCTCATACGCGGTCCGGGCCTGTTGCAGGGCGGCTTCGGCATCGGCCAGATTGCGGGCGGCCTGATCAAAGGCGACCTGGAAATCCTGCTTCTGGAAATCGTTCAGCGAGCGACCGGTGCGCGGGTCGGTTCCGTTCTGGCGCACGTGCTCGAGATCCCAGTAGGCGCTGCTGTAGGCGCTCTGGGCGTTGCGCACCGTATTGGCGGCGGCCTCGACATTGAGGCGAGCCTGCTCCTTGGCGCTGGCGAGCGCCGCGCGCTGGCGATCAAGCTCGGCGCGGGCCTCGGCGAGGGCCGTCTCGGCGCGGGTGCGGGCATCGCTCTTCGCCCCGGCCTCCAGTTCGGCCAGGCGCGCGCGCGCCTCTTCCACGCTGGCGCGGGCGGCGGCGATGTCGGCGTCGGTAACGCTGCCCTGGGTCTGAGCCAGGTTGCCCTGGGCGGCGCGCACCAGGGCGCGGGCCTCGGCGATCTGTTCGGGGGTGGCACCCTCACGCAGGGCCTGCAAGTCGGCCTGGGCCGCGGCAAGGTTGGCCGCGGCGGCGTCGCGGGCCGCGGCTTGCTGGCGGCTATCGAGCACGATCAGCGCGTCGCCGGCCCTGACCGTATCGCCTTCGACGACCAGCACCTCGGCGACCCGCCCGGACACGGCGGGGAAGGACAGTTCGGCCTGGACGCGCGGCTCAACCCGCCCGGTGGCGCTCACCCCCAGCACCAGGTCGCCCCGGCTCACGGGAACGAGGGTGGCGTCGGCCAGGGGATTGGCCCGCGCGCCGGTGAACGCGCGGAAGGCGAAGGTGCCGGCGACGGCCAGCAAGAGGACCAGGGCAATGATCACGGCGAAGGTCGGGCGGCGCAGGCCGCCCGGTCGAGACTGTGGAAGTGTGGTCATAGTAGCAATCATCCTCTCAATACGTGTCGGTCGGCAATGCGCTGCGCGCGCGCCGCCAGATACGAGCCTGTCTGGAGAACTCCCTGGCGAGGGTCCGGGAGGGTTGCGCCTCCCCGGAACGCTCTTGCCCCGGTTGTCTGGAGGAAGGTGGGGGAACCAGGTTCCCCCACGCCCCTGCCTGAAAGAGAAGGTCCGGGTGCGCGGGCCGGAGACGCGCATCCGCAACGGGATAGCATGAGGTTGTTGCTGGGAGAGGATAGCCCTCCCAAACCCTCCCGCGTCCGGGTTATGTTCACCTCAGCCGCATTCATGTTCATCGGTAGCGTCCGGGGCGTCACGGCTCCCTGAGGCCGCCACGCCGTAGAGAAACAGATCCACCATCTCCTCCGTGGAGATCGAGCCGATCTGCACAGGAATGCCACTCTCGGCAGCCCAGGCGGCCATCCGGCTCTCGCCGGCGAACTCCTGGCAAGCCTCGGACATGCTCAGGAACAGATTGGCCAGGGTCACGGGCGGATAGTGCCCGAGCGCCCCTTCGGCCACGCCCTCCTCCATCACGCCCAGAATCGGGCGGAAGAGGTGGGCAAAAAAGGCCCGCGCCAGCCGGTTACGATTGGCCGGCCCCAGATGCTCGGCCATTTCGTGGCGCATCATGCGCATATCCCGGTCGTGGTCGTCCATCAACACGGCGGCAAGGGCGCGCAGGCGGGCGACCGTCCCTCCGGGAGCGCTGGCAGCAGCGGCGAGGCGGGCGCCCAGGTTTTGCAGCACCCGCAGTCCCATCTGGACGAACAGTTCCTCTTTGTCGGCGAAGTAGTAGTACAGGGTTGGCTTGGTCACATCCGCGGCACGGATGATGTCGTTGATTGAGACGGCCTTATAGCCCCGCTGCATAAACAGGTGACCGGCGGCGTCAACGATTTTGACCGCCGTGGGGCTGCTGATGGGTTCGAGATCCTGCACCATATGATCCTATCTGACCGGTCAGTAAATAAAAGAAGCCAAAATATTTCGCAACTTTACCGACCGGTCAGGAAGAGTATACCCTACCTGTCACATCTTGTCAAGCCTTTGCACAGATATCTCCAGGGCTAACGTGAACATCGGGGAAGCTGGTTCCCCATAGCCCCGCCCGCAGGAGGGTTTGGGAGGGCGCAGCCCTCAAGCGGGGGCATGGGGAAACCGGGTTGCCCCAT
>DAOTYR010000335.1:0-6689 GCA_034434655.1 Chloroflexaceae bacterium | reverse complement strand
CGAGAGGACCGGGCTGGACGGACCGCTGGTGGAGGAGTTGTGGGGCGTCCCGCAGGCTCCGTAGCTATGTCCGGAAGCAAGAACCGCTGAAAGCATCTAAGTGGGAACTGCGCCTCAAGATGAGTGCTCTCGCTGGTCAAGCCAGGTAAGACTCCCAGGAGATGACTGGGTTGAGCGGCGCCCACTGGACGCGTGGCGACACGTGCAGGTCAGGCGTGCGCACAGTCGAGGGCTTCCCTACCAACTGATGCGCGGTGTGGTCGTAGGTGTGCGCGTTGCCTGGAACAATCTGAGGATGTGCAGTTGGTGCGGCGCGGCGTGGAGCAGTGGCAGCTCGTCGGGCTCATAACCCGAAGGTCGCAGGTTCGAATCCTGCCGCCGCTACCAGTGCGTGTGTGTTGAGCGCGGTGGTCCCACCCCGTCCCATCCCGAACCGGGTCGTGAAACGCCGCAGCGCCGATGATACTGGGGTTTGAGCCCTGGGAACGTAGGTCCACGCACGCTACTATTAGGTCGGGGGTGATACAATCACCCCCGACCTTTTTTTATGTGACAGAACGCACGCGGTGGAGGGGTGCGGAGAGGCTTCGCCGCCTCCCCGCACCCCTCCTTCCCCGCCCGCGGCGGCCAGGCGGCCCGGCGATACCAAAGCGTCAGGAATAAGCCCGTCGTGCGCCTGCCTGTCAGGTCTGGATAGCTACGCTCCGCTGGCCTCCTCGAGGCCGGCACGCCTACAAAAAGCGGCGTCGCGGATGTCGATTTCCTGGCCGGCCAGGTCAGCCGCTGCGGGATGGCAGAGGTAGGCCACGGCTCGCGCTGGAATGCGTGGATCGGCCAGGTCCTCGCGGCGCAATCGGCTAATGGCGTTGATGCCCGAGGCCCGAATGCTGGCCTGCATATCGGTGTCAACCACGCCTGGACGCAGACCGTAGGCCCGTATGCCACGTTCGCCGAACTCCAGATTGATCGACCGGGTGAGCATGGCCATGCCTGCCTTGGCAGCACAGTAGGCGCTCCAGCCCTCACGTGGCGTGCTTGCCGCGCCTGAACTGATGTTGATAATCACCCCACCGCCCCGGTGTAGCATGACCGGCAATGCCGCCCGGCAGCCATGGAATGCGCCGACCAGATTCACTGCGATGGAGCTGGCCCACGCTTCTGGATCGACACGGTCGAGCAAGCTGATTGGTTCGATGATCCCGGCATTGTTGACCAGGATGTCGAGCCGTCCGAACCGTTCCAGGCTGCCCTCGACCACCGCCTGTACCTGACTGTAGCTGCGTACATCGCAGATCGGCGTCCAGCCCAGGTCGTTCACCCGGGCCAGTTCCCCGGCCAGTTCCTCGGCCGCTTCCGTGGTGCGCACCGTGGCTACCACCGTTGCCCCGCGGCGCGCCAGTTCCAGGGCCGTGGCCTTGCCAATGCCACGACTTGCCCCCGTGATCATGACCACTCTTCCATCGAGCGCCAGTTCGCTCATAGCTGTTGTTCCTTCACTAACGTGAACATACGCCCTCGGCGAGGGAAATGGGGAAACCGGGTTTCCCCATTCCCCCTACCTGCGGGAGGGTTTGGGAGCCGACAAATATTGCCGCAACGTGCCGAGGCTGGCGTTTCCCCATTCCCCCTACCTGCGGGAGGGTTTGGGAGGGCTGCGCCCTCCCAAGAAGAACCGTATGTTCATCCCATCGGTGTGCGGCGCGAGCCGCATGGAGGGCTAACGTGAACATACGCCCTCGGCAAGGGGAATGGGGAAACCGGGTTTCCCCATTCCCCCTACCCGCGGGAGGGTTTGGGAGGGCTGCGCCCTCCCAAGAAGAACCGTATGTTCATCCCGTCGGTGTGCGGCGCAGCCGCATGGAGGGCTAACGTGAACATAGGTTGCTGGAGCAGGGGAATGGGGAAACCGGGTTTCCCCACGCCCCTGCCCCGCAGGGGAGGGGAAACCCGGTTTCCCCATTCCCCCACCCGCGGGAGGGTCTGGGAGGGCGCAGCCCTCCCAGGAAGTATCTTCATCCCATCGGTGTGCGGCGCAGCCGCATGGACGGTTGACGTGAACATAGCTCATGAGAGGGGGTCCGGGGAAACCTGGTTTCCCCGGACCCTGGCCCGCGGGAGGGTGTGGAGGAGAACGGGGAACGGCTTCCCCGAGCGCTGCGGCCAGTAACCGCCGCAGTGATCGGGCAGTTCGAGTTCTTTTGTATGCAGAAAGCTAGAGTGAAGGATAGTATACGAAAAAAGGCCCCATGGTTCAAGTCAGGCGTTGTTCCCCCGAGAGTTGATATATTGACAAATCGAGAAGATTTTGTTATCTTAAGCCAGTCCTTTCATACAACTTATACGCCAGACATGTTCTGATCGTTATCGTTGCGTCGTTCGATCCGTAATCAGACAGGAAAGGACGCTCCATGCTGTACAGACGTGTGGCGCTGGTGTCGCTGGTGTTACTGTTCCTGATGACGGGGGGAGTAACGCTTCCGGTGGCGATGGCCCAGAGCAAAGGAGAGGGAGGTCCCGCTCCTGCGCAGGCTCCCGGTCAGACGATCAACGGTGCGCCCCTGACCGTCAGGGTACTGGATAATCTGGCCATGGCGGTGAACTATGAGGGTCGTAATCAATTCTTCGCCGACACCGATGGAGGCACGTTTGTACAGGTAGATGGGGTCGTCTATGGCAGCGCGCCGCGAGCGGGCAGGGGGTTCGTCCCGCGTCCCTTCACACCGGTATCCAACAGTCCAGTGACTGGCTCTGGGACGGCAGCCGATCCCTTCAGGATCGTGACGGAGGTAGACGCCGGGACGTCTGGCGTGCGTGTCTCGCAGGTGACGACCTATGTGAATGGCGAGCTACGGTACCGCGTTGAGATCACGGCCAGAAACACGTCATCGGCCAACCGCAGCGTGCGCATTTTTCACGGCGCCGATCTCTTCCTCAACTTCCCGGGGAACACCCTTGATTTCGGCTTTGGCTTCTTCGATCCGCCTACCGGCGCAGTCGGCGCGCTCTCACAGGATCAACGCTCGCTTCAGGTCTTTATTCCTATAACCGCGCCCACTGCCTACCAGGAAGCCTTCTATGCCACCTTCTGGAACCGGATCGGCGGCGCCAATGGCGCGCCTGGACCGGGCTTCGACAACACGATCAATTCCAGCTTCCACGATACGGCGGCCGGTCTACAGTATGACCTGACGCTCGCTCCTGGCGCCAGTGGGACGGTCAGCCTGTTTGGGGCCTTTGGGTTGGCCGAGAGCGTGATCGGGCCGGTGGTGGAGGCGCCCCCGGAACCGGCTGATGTCTGGGTGGTTGTCCGTCCCTCGCTCAATCTGAGCGTGGCGCGGCGATCGATCATCGCCTTCGAGATGGTGATCACCAACATCGGCAGGGGGGCGGCCAGCAGCACCGAGGTCGTCTTCCCCTTTGATCCGGATCTGCTGGAGGTGGTTGATGCGAGCTTCGATGTCCCAACCACGTGGGTGGCAGCCGTCAACCGCGACTCGCTGGTGATCCGCAGCGGTCTGCTGGGCACCCGTTCCGGGCGTACGCGCGGCACCATTCGCTTCGTGGTGCGCGAGAATGCGCAACTGGGGGGCGTTATCACCGGGCGGGTGCAACTCCGCTGGACCGATGGCGGCAGGGGCGGTCGCAGTCAGGGTAATCTCTTCGTGATCCCGATAGGCTCCGCCGCGCAAAGCAGCCCCACTTACGTTCTGTCGGTCGAGCCAGCGGCGGCATCCCCTGGCGCCGCATTCAGGTTCACAAGTCCCATCTTCGTTCCGCGTGAGCCGGTGGGAGTCTGGTACAACTTGCCTGATGGTCGCGCCGTTGCTCTCAACACGCTCCGCGCCGATGATGAGGGGGCCTTGACGGTCAACTTCACCCGTCGCGATCTGCCGCCCGGGACCTACTCGATGGTGTTCTACGGCCTGTGGAGTGAGTTTACCGCGGTCGCGCCCTTCGTCATTCGGTAAGAGCTGGCGCAGAACCGGTCATTCAGCCCCTCGCGCATCCGAGCCGCGAGGGGTTGATTCTTGACGTCCCGTTCTCCGGGCCTCCGGGCGGTGTAGCCGCTTCATAGCTCACTGCGGGAGGGCTTGACAAATCCTCCAGGCGCATTAAGATACAAACAGATGTTCGTTCGAGGCGGGAGGGCGAGGATGACCCTGGATACGGCCGATATTCCTCAGGCAGATCAGCTCTGGGATGTAGCGCGGGTGCCCGAGGCGATCGCGCGGGGCCGCCACGATAGCGAAGCGATTGCGGCATACATCGGCATGAAGGTGCCGCGCCAGGGGCACTACTATACCCAGGCGGCGCGTATCCTCGGCCTGGTGACCGAAGGCGCACCCGGAGAAGCGCCGCAACTCACTACCCTCGGACGGAGCTTCGTTCGCAGCAATCGGGTTGAGCAGCGCACCTTCCTGCGCCGGTTGCTGCTCCAGCGCGAGCCGACCCGCTCGATTATCGCCAGGCTGCGCGCGTGTGACGGGCTGGATCGCCGGGGGTTGGCCGAGGCGTTGCAACAACTGGCTCCTCTCGCTGCCAGCACCGCCGGCCGGCGCGCGCATACGGTCGCAGCCTGGCTGTGTGCCGTGGGTCTGGCGCAATGGCAGGACGATCGGCTGGTCTACACCGGCCCCGCCTTCGTCGGCGGCGCCGAGGTTCAGCCGGCCTCACCGGCGGACGATGCAGGGGGCTGGGGAAATCGCGTTTCCCCGGCCTGATCCAGGGGGCGCGGCCCTCCCACACCCTCCCACCGGGTGGGGTAGGGGGAAACCTGGTTTCCCCCTACCCCTGTGTGAGGGCCAGGCCCGCGGGCGGGGGTAGGGGGGAACCTGGTTTCCCCGGTGTTCACGTTACTCTTCCGTCGTAACCGCCCGCACCGCCGCTTCGACATCGAGGGGCGCGCCGCCAGGCTGCAACCATGCCAGAAACTCGACATTTCCCGCCGGTCCGGTGATCGGGGAGCGAGTCAGCCCGCGCGGCGGCAGGCCCAGTTCCCCGGCCATTGCCAGCACCTCGCGGAGCACGGCCCGGTGGACGGCAGGGTCGCGCACGACCCCGCCGCGGCCCACCTGCTCGGGGCCAGCCTCGAATTGCGGCTTGATCAGCGCCACGATCCAGCCGCTCGCGCGCGCGAGCCGGCGCACGACCGGCAATACCAGTTTCAGGGAGATAAACGAGACGTCAATGGTCGCGCAGTCGGCGCTGACCCCGTCGGGCAGGGCCTGCACATGGCGAATGTTGGTTCGTTCCAGCACCGTTACCCGCGGGTCGGAGCGCAGACGGTAGTCGAGCAGGCCGTAGCCCACGTCCACGGCGTAGACGTGGGCGGCGCCCCGCTGGAGCAAGACGTCGGTGAAGCCGCCGGTGGATGCGCCGACGTCAAGGGCCACCAGCCCGGCGGGGCTAAGCTCGAAGACGTCGAGGGCGTGGGCCAGTTTATAGCCGCCACGGCTGACGTAGGGAAGCGCCGCGGTCACTTCGATGGCGGCGTCTTCGTCTACCAGGACGCCCGGTTTGGTTGCTGGCTGGCCCGCGACGCGCACGCTCCCGGCCAGCACCAGGGCCTGGGCCTTGCTGCGCGTCTCGGCCAGTCCGCGCGCGACCAGGAGTTGGTCAAGCCGTGTTTTTGCCATAGCTGCCGCTGACCTGAACATGGGGGAACCCGGTTCCCCCATCCCCCGCCCGCAGGAGGGTTTGGGAGGGCCTGGCCGTCACGCAGGTGGATGGGGAAACCGGATTTCCCCACACCTCCGCCCGCAGGAGGGTTTGTGAGGGCGCAGCCCGGGAGCAGGGGGATGGGGGAACCCGGTTTTTCCCCATCCCCTCACCCCGTGGGAGGGTTTGGGAGGGCGTAGCCCTCCCAAGTTTCTTCATCCCGTCGCTGTGCGGCGCAGCCGCATGGATGGCTAACATGAACATAGGCTGCTCACCTACGCGCATGCGGCGCTGACCCCCCCTCCTAACCTCCCCCCGCTGGGGGAGGAGCCGGACTCCCTCCCCCCAGCGGGGGGAGGGCTGGGGAGGGGGGCAGTCACCTTGCCCGCGGAGACGCGACGCGGGCGGGCCGCCCGCGCTCCCAGGCGATGTTCATCGGGCGTTGTGCGCGAATCGCATGGACGGCTGAGGTGACCATCGTTCGCCGCGTTCAGCCCCCCTCCCGGCCTCCCCCCGCTGGGGGGAGGCGCCGGGTTCCCGCCCCCGGCGGGGGAGGGTCAGGGCGGGGGGCGTCACCGTGCCCGCGGAGCTTCGACGCGGGCGGGACGCCCGCGCTCCCAGGGCATGTGCATCGCGGCGTGGTGCGCCCCGTGAATGGGGCCTGACGTGAACATAGCCCCTCGGAGGAGGGGGATGGGGAAACCGGATTTCCCCACGCCCCCGCCCGCGGGAGGGCCTGGCCCTCAAGCAGGGGGATGGGGGAACCTGGTTCCCCCATCCCCCCACCCGGTGGGAAGCCTGGGAGCGAGGGCGTCCCGTCCCCGTCACGTCTCCGCGGGCAAGCTGCTCGCGCCCCCAGGAGAAGTCCTGCCAACGGCAAGGATCGCGCGCCAGCTTCCCAGATGCGGTATCATGCCCTTCGGCAGCATCGGTCATCAGGAGGTGTTCAATGACGAACGTTCCCGCTCCGCGCCTGCTGTGGACGCCCTCGCAGGCGTTGCAGGACAGCAGTAACATCCGCGCCTATATGC
>DAOTYR010000334.1:0-13199 GCA_034434655.1 Chloroflexaceae bacterium | reverse complement strand
ACGCACGTGACCGTTTGCCTCGACACGGGACCACGGGGGTGGTTGTGGAGGTGCCAGGCCCCGCCACACCACCCCGCCCGACGGTCAAGCGCAAACCGCAGGTTTTGAAGCATGCCTTAAAGAACATAGAACGCCCTGGTGGATCGCGCTGCTCGCTGTCGTCTTTTTTGATCGCTTGCGCAGGAGGTAGTATGCGTTTACGTCTGTTCACCCTGCTGGCCGCAGGAGCCCTGGCGCTCGCGGCCTGTGGCAGCCAGCCTGCCGCCCAATCGCCCGCCGCCCCGGCGGCGACGAACGCCCCTGCCGCGCCCACGGCAGCGCCTGCTGCTGAGGGGCCTACCCAGGTACCTGCTGCGACAGCGCAAGATCTCCCGCCGCTGCGCATAGTGACGTCATTTCAGATCAAAAGTCTCAATCCGGTTGATGATGGATTCTGGATGCCGGAGTTTGGGGTTGGCGAACTAATGATGCAGTTCCGCGCTGATGGAAAGCACTATCCCTGGCTGCTTGAGGAGATCGAGCAGATTGACGCTGTGACGTGGCGACTGCAGTTGCGCGAGGGGATCACCTTCCAGAATGGCACGCCACTAAATGCCGCGGCACTCGCTGCGCTGATCAATCGGCAGCTGGAGCTGTCCTCCAGCGCGCAGAGCTATTTCACCGCCGGTACCACTGCCGAAGCTACTGGCGAACTCGAAGTAACCCTGAATACGGTTGCGCCGAATACCGCCGTCATTCCCGCCCTGTCCGATGAGGCCGTTTTTCCAGTTTACGATGTTGCTGCGGTCGAAGCCGCAGGTGACAATGTTGAGCAGTTGATCGGCGCGGGGATATACACTGGCCCCTACAGTGTGGCGAGTCTGAACGATCAGGAGATGGTGCTGAAACGCTACGAAGGCTATTGGCAAGGTATGCCGGCCTTACCGGGCATTTCGGTGAGTTTTGTCAGCGATCCGCAAGCGCGCATTCTTGCCGTGCAGAACGATGAAGCCGATATAGCCCTCTACCCGCCGACCGCCGCTAAGTCGGTGGTTGATGCACAGCCGGGGATCTTCTTTAACTTCGGCACGCCGAGCACTGGCGGTTTCCGCATGGTGTTGAACCTTCAAGAGCCGCCCTTTAACGACATGGCGGCGCGCCGGGCGATCATCCGGGCGATTGACTACGACGAGATCGCTAATGATGTCATGGATGGCGTGGTTATGCCCGCTAGAGGCTACTACCCGCCGTTCTTCGACTTTGCTCTGGCGAACCAGCGTACCGATGTCGCCGAAGCCACGCGCCTGCTAGACGAGGGAGGATGGCTGCCGGGCACGGATGGGGTGCGCATCAAAGACGGCGAGCCGCTGCGAGTGGTCTTACTAATCTATCCGCAACAGCCCGATCTGACCCCGATCAGCGAGGCGATCCAGGCCCAACTGCGCGATCTTGGCTTTGTCGTCGAGATTCGCTCGGTAGACAGCATCAATGCCGCGATTAGCTCAGGCGGCGAAGAATGGGATGCCGCGTTGATATCGTCAGGCTCGGTGACGTTTGGCGGCGCGCCCGAACCAGTGCTGCGGCGCCATTTTGTGACCAGGGGTGACCGGAACTATGGCGGCTTTTCGAATGCCGAACTTGATACCCTCACTGAAGAACTCAGCCGGACGTTTGATCCGCAGCGTCGGAAGGAAATCCTGCAACGGCTACAGGTGATCATGATCGAAGAGGAGCCATACCAGTTCTTCATCAATCATCATACCGGGCGCGTCGTTGTCAATCAACGCTACCGCGACTATCAGCCCGGTTTTGCGCTCTACCATGTGTCGTATACGACCCGCCCGAGTGAGTAGCAATACCAGCCGTCCATGCGGCTACGCCGCACCCCGAGGGGATGAACATACGATTGTTCCTGGGAGGGCGTAGCCCTCCCAACCCCTCCTATGGGGTAAGGTGCCGGGGAAACCTGGTTTCCCCGGTCCCCTGCTCGCGGGCTGCGCCCTCCCCCTGATACTGGCGCCGGACAATAGGATTGCCCACGAGTATTCAGGTTGCTTATGGGTCACGTCTCGCTAGCCTCTGTTCAACGCATGCGCATCATGCTGCCTCTAGTCAGGGCCGTTGGGACGCGCGTTACACAGGCACTGCTCACGGTGCTTGGCATAAGTGTCATTATCTGGGGACTGCTACCGCTGGCTCCCGGCGATCCGGCGCTACGTCTGCTTCAGGCGCGTGGCGTGCAAGATCCAACTGCTGAACAGGTAGCGGCGGTGCGGGCCGATCTGGCACTGGATCGCCCATTGCCGGTGCAGTACATCGAATGGTTGGGCCGTGCCGTGCGCGGCGATCTGTCCGTCTCGTATCAGACCGGTCGCCCGGTGTTGGAGGAGCTAGGCAAGCGCATGCCGGCCACGCTGCTGCTCAGTGGCACAGCGCTCCTTCTCGCGCTGGTTGCCGCACTCGGCGGGGGATTACTCTGCGCCGCTTACGCCGAACGTTGGCCGGATCGTATCATTCGCCTGCTTACCCAGATTGGGGCAGCAGCGCCGGCCTTCTTGCTTGGGTTGCTCGTATTGCGCTTTGTCGTCGTCGAGTTTGGTGTCGGGCGCGTACTCTCCGGCGGGCAGTGGCAGTATGTGTTGCTACCCGCGATGTGTCTCGCAGTCAGTCGCGCCGCCGACTGGACACAACTCTTACGGGCTAGCTTGCTCGAAGCGCTAGGAGCGCAATATGTGCTCGTGGCCCAGGCCCGCGGCGCAACGAAGCTACGCCTGCTCTGGCGGTATGCCTTACCCAATGCCGCGTTGCCATTGCTCACCGCGATCGGCGTCGGTCTTGGCGGGTTGTTAGGGGGCGCGGCGATTGTAGAGGCGATCTTCACCTGGCCCGGCATCGGCAGTTATGTATTGGAGGCGATCTCCGCCCGTGATTATCCTGTCGTACAGGGGTTCGTCGCTCTGATCGGACTATCGTATGTCACCGCGAGTTTGCTAGTTGATCTGCTGGCGTTAGGGCTTGATCCGCGCTTGCGCACACCACGGACGGCATGAAGTTTAGCCAACTGCTTACACGGCAGGCATCGATGCCAGTAGAGACAATCCCACCGACACGCAGCCTCTGGCGGCAACTCCTTCAGCATCGCGAGGCGCGGGTTGGCCTGCTGCTGGCGCTGTTCCTGGTCGGATTGGCGCTCGGTGGCCCACTGCTTGCGCCATACGATCCCAATCGCCCCAACTACCGGGAGAAACTTGCGCCGCCGAGTGTCGAACACTGGCTCGGCACCGATCAAGCCGGGCGCGATCAACTCTCGCGGGTGCTTGTCGGCGGACGCCAGACGCTCGGCACCGCCCTGCTGATCCTCAGCCTGATCTTCGGCATTGGCCTGGTTGTCGGCAGCATTGCCGGGATGAGCGGCGGAATCGTTGACGTCGTGCTCATGCGCCTGGTGGACATTGTGATGGCCTTACCCTCGATTGTGTTGGCGATTGCGATTGTCGGTGTCCTGGGGCCTGGCTTTCAGAATCTGATACTCGCCCTTGTCGTGGCATGGTGGGCCTACTATGCGCGCCTGACGCGCAGTTATGTCTTGAATGCCCGCCAGCGCCCCGATGTAATTGCCGCCCGCCTGGCCGGAATCGGTTGGGGACGGATTATGCTCGGGCATGTGCTGCCAGGGGTTGCCGCTCAATTGCTGATTATTGCCACCCTTGATCTAGGTGCCCTGATTGCAGCTATCGCCGGTCTCTCCTTCCTCGGCCTGGGCGTCCAACCTCCGACTGCCGAATGGGGCGCGATGCTCTCTGACTCGCGGCTCTATGTTGCGGTGGCCCCCTGGCTGCTGCTTGGCCCGCTCGTGCCGATCTTCCTGGTTGTGGTGGCGGCAAATCTGCTTGGCAATGCCTTGCGTGACATTCTCGATCCGGCGAGGTGCTGATGAGCCAACCCGTTGTGCATTGCCGCGACCTGCACGTGCGTTATGCCAACGGCGCCCATGCGGTGCGCGGCGTAGATTTTGCGCTTGCGCCGGGCGAGTGTCTCGCCCTGGTGGGCGAATCGGGATGCGGCAAAACCACGATTGCGCGCGCGATTCTGGGCTTATTGCCACCCAATGCACAGGTGAGCGGCGAGATCGTGGTGGGATCGCACGTGATCAGCGCTGCCGCGCCGGGACTGCTGCGGCGCATTCGGGGACGGGAAATCGGATTTGTGGCTCAAAATCCGTTTGCCGCCTGTAATCCACTGGATCGGGTTGAGCGCCATGTGGCCGAGGCATGGCACGCCCACGGGCAAACCCCACCGCCGGGGCGCATCGGCGCGATGTTGCGCGGATTAGGCATTGACCGGGCTGCTGAACAGATGCGGCACTACCCACATCAGTGGAGCGGCGGTATGCTCCAGCGGGCCACGATCGCGGCGGCTGCTGCGCACCGGCCGGCGCTGATCATTGCCGATGAGCCAACGAGCGCGCTCGATGCGGATCGTGCCGACTCTACGCTTGCAGTCCTTCGCGCTACGGGCGCAGCAATTCTCCTGGTCAGCCATGACATTGGCGTGGTGCAGCGCCATGCTGATCGCGTAGCGGTTTGCTATGCCGGGCGGATTGTCGAGCTTGGATCCAGCGCCGAGGTCTTCGCGCACCCGCGCCATCCCTATACCAGAGCCTTGCTGGCGGCGACGCCGCGCACGGCGCAGGGCCTGCCGATCCCTCTGGCCGGGACGCCGCCGCGCCTGACCGAGGCGATCCATGGGTGCGCCTTCGCTCCACGCTGCGCCTTTGCTCAACCGGCTTGCCAGCACCACGACCCGCCACTGCACCATGGCGTCGCCTGCCCGGTGCTGTATCCGCCTGGCGGCGCACCGACCATCAATGTTGCGCGTGAACCGGAAACTCTTACCCCGCCAAAACGAGCGCCGCACAACAAGGTTCTCACCCCGGTCGTTGAGGCGCGGCGCGTAGCTCAACGCTACGGGCGCGGCCTCCGCGCCGTTCATGCCGTGCGCGCGGCGAGCCTCGCGGTGCGTCCCGGCGAAATTGTAGGCATTGCCGGACCTTCAGGGTGCGGCAAATCAACCCTGTTACGCTTGCTGGCAACAATCGAAACGCCAAGCAGTGGCGAAGTCTGGCTGAATGGCGAACTGACAACCCGAGGCGGCTCCCAACGCCTCTTCAGTGCGATGGCACGGAACGGCTTTGTGATGCCAATCTTTCAGGATCCGCTGGGCAGCCTGGATCGGCGCTGGCCGATCTGGCGGAGCCTGACCGAGCCGCTCACCGCGCCGCAGCGCATGAAACGGCCTGATGCGCACCAGCGGCGCGCGATTGCGCGCGAGCGGCTGGCGGAGGTTGGCCTTGCTCACCTCGATCTGGAAGCGCGACCAGATGAGTTATCGTTGGGGCAATGCCAGCGCATTGCCATTGCCCGGGCATTGATCGCCGAACCGCGCCTGCTCGTTGCTGATGAGCCAACGAGCGCGCTCGACGCCTCGGTCGCAGCGGGAATTCTTCGCTTCCTTGCTGATGCGGCCTACAGTGGTACGGCGATTGTGATCGTCAGTCACGATCGTTCCCTGCTCGATATTCTGTGTGACCGGGTATTGACGATGGAGCAAGGAATACTTTCCTAAAACCAGTACTTTGCAAACCGTATTCGCCCGGCCAGGCGCAAGGCCCCGGCAGCCCCACGAACCCGGCCTCAGGGTTGCGTTCGGGCCTCGGCGGCGAACGGGTCGCTGAAGCGCGGGTCACTGATGAAGCTCGGGTCGGTCAGGGCCTCCAGGAAAGCGAGCAGGTCGGCCCGCTCCTGGTCGGTCAGGCTAAAGCCGCTCACCAGGCCGCTCTTCAACGGGCTGCGCCGTCCGTCGCCCGCGTAGGGTCCGTCGAGGATCTGCCGCCCGCCTGCCTCGTACAGGCGCACGACCTCCTCCAGCGTCGCCACGCTGCCGTCGTGCATGTAGGGGGCGGTCAGGGCCACATTGCGCAGGCTGGGCGCTCGAAACCGGCCCATATCCTCGGGCCGGTTGCTTACCCCGGCCACGCCGGTGTTGTTGGCCGGGTAGGCGCCGCGCCCGTCGAGGTTGTATAGCCCGGTGTTGTGAAAGGGTGCCTCAACGAAGACCGTGTTGCGCTGGCGGGTCGATCCGGTGAAGTTGAAGCCCCCGTGGCAATGATGGCACTCCAGTTCCTCGGAGAGGAACAGGTCCATCCCGCGCAGCGCTGCCCCCGAGAGCGCCTCAAGCTCGCCGGCAAGGTAGCGGTCGTAGGGCGAATTGGCCGAGATCAAGGCCCGGTTGAATGAGGCCAGGGCTTTGACGATGTTGCCCCAGGTGTACGGATCGGCCTCCCCGGGGAAGGCCGCAGCGAACATGGCCTGGTATTGCGGGTCGCCGCGGAAGCGCGCCAGCACTTCGTCCTCGTGCCCGGTGATCCCCAACTCGACCGGGAACTCGCCGAACAGAGGGATGAGGATCTGGCGCTCCAGCTCGGTCAGCACGGGGTTGGCCCAGGTGAGGGTGCTGTAGTACGCCACGTTGGTCAATCCCTGGGTGTTGCGCGGCAGCGCCTCGCCGGTCGAGCCATGAGGCGTGGCCCTGCCGTCGCTGAAGGCCAGCGCTTGCACGTGACAACTGGCGCAGGCCATGGTGCCGTTGGCCGAGAGGCGTTTGTCGTAGAAGAGGAAGCGCCCTAGCTCGACCTTTTCGGCCGTCATCGGGTTGTCGGGCGGAACATAGGGGAGCGGGAAGCCGTCCGGCAGGTTCCAGGCATACGTATCCCCGGCCGAAGCGGGGGCCGCGGCGTAGCCGGTCTGGGGCGATCCTCCGTGGGCGTGGTTGTGCCCATCGTGGTTGTGCCCATCGTGGTGATGACCGGGCGCCTCGGCGAGCTGCGGGAGCGCCGGGGCGGCGGCGAGGGCCGCGCCCCAGGCCAGGCACCCGCCCCCCAGGCAGAGCGCAGCGCTGCGCGCCAGCAGGGCCGCCGGGTTGCCGCGCCGGCGCCCGAAGGCGCCGGCATGATCCAGCCACAGCAGGGCGAGAAAAGCGCCGCCCTCGGCCAGTTTGGTGGTAACCGCGGCCCAATCCAGCGCGTGCGACCCGCTGGCGAACGGGGTCGCCAGCCAGTGGGTCAGCAGCCAGAGCACCACCACGCCTCCTGAGAGCAGCAGCCCCGGCAGGCGCAAAGACGGCGCGCAGCGACGCCGCCAGAGCCACACGTAGCAGAGTTGAGCCAATCCAAGCGCCCCGAAGAACAAGCCGTGGGCCGGCGCGTGGGCGTAGTGCCCGGGAGCGATCCACAGATGTATCGCCCCGGCGACGAGCAGACAGATCGCTACCGTTCGTTGGACAGCAAGCATTGGCGCGCTCCTCGTGCGCGTGCGGCGCGGGGATCAGGGTCAGCGGTCAGATCCTGACCCATGATCCCGCGCCGCCGATCCCTGACAACCGCTATGGGTTTTGCAGACGGAACAGTTGCTGCGCGCCGGCCACGGCGCCCGTGGCCAGGTCCAGCCCCAGGCCGGAGAAGAGCGCCGGGCAATCCGGGTCCTTCGGACCGGACATACAGCCAGGCGGCTCGGGGGTATTCTGATTCAGCGGCACACCCTGGAGGAGGCTGGCCAGGTCGGCGACGATAACACTCTTGCCCGGGTCAAAGCCCTCGAGACGCACCGGAACCAGGTTGGGGTTGCTGCACGGCGCCGCGGGGGGCGTGGCGCGGTCGCTCGACTGGCAGCCGGTGCTGCCGAGATGGATGAACCAGGCATTCGGTGCGGGCGCCTTGTTGTCGTGCATCTCACCCTGGCTGGCCGGGGCGGTGGCGCCCATCTCCGTCGTCGGCGCCGGAGCGCCCATCTCCGTCGCGGCGGTAGGCGCGCCGCCAGTCTGCATATCCACGCGCATGAACTTGTAGCCGCCCTGCCAGTTCCACCACAGAGCCTGGATGTTGAGCGGCGAGGGGGCGGCGGTCACGTCGAGGTGGTTGAGCGCGAAGGGCACGCCTATGTCGAAGGCGACCCCGGTGTAGCGCCCGGCGGGCACGCTGCCCTTGACCACGTTGTTCGTAGCCGTGTTGCCGCCCTCGCTGCAGCCAGCGCTGCCATCCTCGAAGTCAAGCAAGGCGACGTTCTGGTACTGCCAGACCCCATCCTGGGTCAGTTCGAGGGGCACTTCCTGGCCCCGGGCGTTGATCAGGCGGATGTTCGAGACGTAGAAGCGCAGGTCGGTGAACGTAACCTCAGTGCCGGCGCTGCCAACCCCCGGATAGCTCCGGCCGCAGACGGCGGCCTGCTCGCCGACGTTCATAGCAAACCGGAGGGTCACATTCCCATCAGTGTTATTCGCCGGGCCACAAGCAGCGAGGACCGTCACGAGCATGGCGGCAATCAGCAGGCCGCGTAGATGTTGCAGCATGAGTCAATTCTCCTTATGCACGATGCGTAAGGTAATCGCAGAATGCGCGGCATCACCGCGGATGCGCGCGGGGCGATCTGGCCGGGCGACTCAGGCAGGCAACAGGCGAGGGGGCGGGGTCGGAGGGGAGAGGGTCGGGCCGGCGACGCGGCAGGCGCGCCGGAACAGCAGCACGGCTATCAGCAGGCTGACAGCGATGAGCGGGGGGTAAGCAAGGGCAACAAGCTCGTAGACGGCGCGGGGCGTGAAGGTGGAGGCGGGCGCGGAGGAAGGATCGTGAGCGATAGGCGGCGAAGGATCGGCGAACGGCGCGGCGAGCGCCGCGGTCGGCGCCGGGCCATAGGCGCCGCACAGGAAGAAGCCTGTGGCGGCGCGCTCGGCCACGAACTGCTGGACAATACAGTGAATCACGCAGCTCAGCGGGCTAAACAGCCCCAGTTCCAGCGCGACGAGCAACGCGAGGAGCCGTGGCGTCCATCTCGCAACGGCGCGCCACACAAACATCCATCGGATCGCCGCTCGCCAACCGTAGCCCGGGCGGAGCGACCAATCGGCCAGGTTTTGTGTGCATACCTTCACAAGCCTGAGTGTACCACAACGCGCCGCAGGTTACAAGCGGCATGACACAGGCGCGCCGCGCCAGGATCATGTCTCAGCTACAGGACGCACGCGGTGGAGGGGATGCGGGGAGGCTTCACCTCACCGCATCCCCCCGCTCCCACCCGCGGCGGGCGGGCCGTGGGGGTTGCGCCAGGCCGCCTGGCCGCCGCGGGCGGGCAACAACCGGTTGGTGGAGAATCTGCGGCCCTCCGCTCCTCCCCGTCGGAAGGCGACCGCGTAACTCCCGTCAGCTACAGGTGATCCAGCAGCGCCGGCATGAGCGTATACTATACTTGGAGCCAATACCAAATAAGCGCGCGCGGCGCTTCAGCCCCCTCCCAACCTCCGAGGAGCCGCATTCCCGCGCCCCGCGGGGGAGGAGCGGGGAAGCGCAACACGCGCATCCGCGGCCTGACGACAAGGAGCAGCGTATGACCCACTCCATTCATACCGACCACCCCCATGTGCATAGCGAGCACTGCGGGCACCTGCGCATCCAGCACGATGACCACGTAGACTATCTCCACGACGGTCACCTGCACTACCCTCACGAGGGCCACTACGATGAGCACGTCATCGCCGTGAGTGAGACGAACCCTGATGGCTGCGCCCCGGTGATGTGCCGGTGCGGTCACGATGGCTGCGGCCATCCGCTGGTGCCCCACGGCGACCATTTCGACTACCTGGTGAACGGCCGCCTGCACCACCGCCACGGCGACCACTGCGACGACCATGGCCCGGTGACGGTGCTCTAATTGCCCGCGCGCTCCGTCTGGGGCGCGCTGTGGAACGCAAGGGGGCGCGTTGGGGGGAAACGTGTTCACGCCCCGAGCGCTACACAAGCCGGGAGCGCGGGCGTCCCGCCCGCGTCGCCTCTACGCGGGTAAGTTGCCCGCGCTCCCAGACCCCCATGCGGCCAGGGCTCTTGCAAAGTCACCTCCGGTGGGGGTGCGGGGGCGGCTCCGCCGCCCCCGCGATACTCTTTTTGGGTGTGCGCGGCGGCTTTGCCGCCGCGCACACCCAAAAACTGGGGTTTGGGGCAACGCCCCATGGACTTTGCACTAGCCCTGCCCATGTGGCATACATCCTGGCCTGCGGAGCGGCTGAATGGTATAGTTATACCAGGGGGCCGATGCGACGAACAATGCTGAGCGCCTATGGAACCCTGGCAGACAGCGCTGCTCCACACCGCGCGGGTGGCCCGCCTGGCCACTGTGGACCCGGCGGGCCAGCCTCACGTCGTGCCGATCGTCTTCGTCTACGACGGGGGCCGCCTGTTTACGCCGCTGGACGCCAAGCCCAAGCACGTGCCGGCAAGCCAGCTCCGGCGGGCGCGCAACCTCGCGGCAAACGACCGCGCCGCCGTGGTGGTCGATCACTACGATGAGGACTGGCAGCAACTGGCCTGGGTGCAGATCCGCGGGCGGGCCGCGCTGCTCGCCGATGGGGATGAGTATGCGGCCGGCCTCACCCTGCTGAGGCAGAAGTATCCGCAGTACGCGACCCTGTCCCTCGCCGGGCGCCCCCTCATCCGCATCACGGTTGCGCAGGTGCGGGGCTGGCGCGCTGCCCCCCCGGGCGAGGCGACATGAGATCCCATCCACAATCGAACCGACAGGATACCCCGCATGTCCACAAGGTCACTCGCCGCGTTGCCGCTCCGCTGTGCCTTGCGCGCTCCAACCTCCGCCCGGGCGAATGACCCACGTTCGAGGAGGTAGATGCATGAACCTGAAAGGGTTCACTTCGTTCGTGATGGTCCTCCTGTTGCTTGTGACCACTGCCTGTGCCGGTCTCCCTTCCCCTGACGCTCCGACTTCCACGCCGCCTGTTGCAGCGCTCCAGCCATCGCCGCCTCCCGCCGCGCCGCCGACCGTTATTCCCACCAGAGCGCAGCCGACCGTCGCGCCGGCCGCGGCGGATGGGGTCTACCTCATCAACCGGCGCGCCACGAGCGCTCGCGGCGCGCTCGAGCAGGTCAACCTGGTGCTGTACCGCGCGACCCTGAGCGGTGATCGCCTCATCCTGCGCGTGGGGTTCCACAATGTCAGCGACCAGAGCTTCTATATCACCGGGATGATGGACGCCGGCGATCTGCGCCTGGTTGATGCCGCCGGCAATGAGTACGAGCCTGTCACGTTCAGCGAGAATCTGAAACGCATCAATCCGCCCGATGATTTCCTGCCCGGTCAGGCGAATGTCGGCGAGGTCGCATTTCCCGCGCCGACGGGACCTGCGCCTTACGAACTCCGCTTCCCGACCTATGCTCCGATCACGTTTCAACTCGACCAACCGGCGCCTTCGGCGCCGCAGTCGGTTCCTGAGGGAACATACCCGCTCGCCGTCGAACTGTACAGCGGACGGGGCGCGCTCGTGCCGATCCGTCTGCGCCTGGATTCTATCACCGTGACGCAGCAGGAGGTGATCGTGCGAATCGCCTTTGTGAATACCCTGCGCCGGGGGTATGATCTGGGCAGGGGACTTAAGGGGAGCGACGCGCGCCTGCTTGACGCCGAGTTTGCGGCGTATGCGCCGATCAGGGTGAGCGATAGCCTGGCGGAGAACATCGCGCCGCCGAAAGGATGGCTGCCAGGACAGGCGTATGTCGGGGAGGTGACGTTCCCTCGACCGGAACGCATGGAAGAGATGCGGTTCATCTTCCCTGAGTACGCCGCCGCGACGCTGCGCTTCAATGCGACCGGACTGGCAAGCGTCGCGGTCACCTCGGCAGCCGGCGGCGCGCCGCCGCCAACGGCGACCCCGACGGCGGAACAGGCGGCGCTGCGCGAACTGGAGAACCTGCTGGAGCGGCAGGCGAAGGCCCTCCTGACCGGCGACCTGACGGCCTATCTGGCAACATTCGCCGAAGGACTGCGCCAGGACCAGCAGACGATCTTCGAGCGCAGTCGCAAGATGCCGTTGAGCGACTATCACCTGAGCGTCTCGCCCTCAACGGTGCTGGTGCTCTCCGATCTGGAACGAGGACGGGTCCCCAACATTGCCGTCTTCATACGCTACCGGTTGCGCGGCGTCCCGGAGGACAACCCATTTGAGCATACCCTGCGCGCGACCTTCGAGCGACGGAATGGGGAATGGATCATCAGCGCCTATGAAACGGAAAAACCGCCGCCGTTCTGGTGGTCCGGCGATATTGTCGCGCAGGAAACGCCGCATTTCCTGATCATTACGCGACCGGATGCCGGCGATGCGTTGACGAGCGTGGCGCAGGAGTGCGAACAGGCATACCGCGACCTTCAGGCTGCCGGGCTTGCACCGGAGGAGCGGCTGGTTGCCTACCTCACGACCACCCAGGAGGATTTCACGGCGCAGACCGGCATGGGATCGCGCACCCTCGGCGCCGCTCTGTCGCGGTACGAGCTTGCCGGCGAGCAGATCCAGGCGCTGGGACGGGCGTTCTACATCAACGGCGAGGCGTTCACGGATCAACCCGATGACGGCGGCCCCTTTGGACGCCTGGCGACAATCAGGCACGAGCTGGTGCACCTGGCGCTGGCGCGCGAGAGTCGTCCCTTCACGCCGATCTGGCTCGTCGAGGGCGCCGCGATGCACTACGCCGGGCAACTCTCGCCCGACTTCCGGCGCCGACTGGTCGCCGATGGCCGACTGGATTCCCTGAGCCTGGAGCGGCTCACCGGCGCCGACAGCCTCGGCGCCTACGACCTGCTCGGTCAGAGCGTCGGGTACGAGTATATCTTCTCAGGCGAAACCGTGCGCTATCTGATCGACACCTACGGCGCCGATGCATTCCGGGAGTTCTACCGGTCTTTCAGTCGCGTGCCGCTGGAAAGAGTGATCGAAGAGCTACCGCTTTTTTCGGTCGGCTTCGGCTCGCAATTCGGCAACCTCAGCCGGAAAGTGACGCCGGAAGCGCTCATGAGCGCCTATGGCGTGACGATTGCCGACCTGGACGCGGCGGTCAAGCTGCGATTACGGGAAGAGCGACCTTGAGACCACTATCCCCGCCAGGCGATTCCCGACGGACGTTGGTCATAGGGGCGGGGTATGGTATAAACCTCGTGCCGTGGGGCTAACGTGAACATAAGCCCCTGGCGAGGGGTGTGGGGAAACCGGGTTCCCCCACACCCCACCCGGTGGGACAAAGCCCTCCCAAGAGCAACCTATGTTCATCCCGTTGGGGTGCGGCGCGAGCCGCATGGATGGCTGCGGTGACCATCGCGCGCCGCGTGCAGCCCCCC
>DAOTYR010000333.1:0-8337 GCA_034434655.1 Chloroflexaceae bacterium | reverse complement strand
TATACCGGATTAATTTCTTAAAGACCATCAGCCCTCGGCTATCCAGGGCAAAGCCCGCCTGCGCGGGCTATACTGGATGTCATTCTTAAAGATCATGAGCCCCACGGCTAGCCCGGCGAGCCCCACGGCTAGCCCGGCATACCGGATGCATTGCTCAATAACCATATCGTAGTCGGTAGGATGCGAAAGACAGCGGCACGAGATTACGGTTCGTGTAACGTCAAGGAGGCGGATATGGTCATGATCGGCAAAGATGTGACGATCACCTGGGTCGGCCACGGCACCTTCCATATCACGACCCCTGAGGGGAAGGAGATCTTGATTGACGCCTGGGTTGACGGAAATCCCGCCTGTCCTGAGGCATTGAAGGCCCGCGTGCGCCAGAACCTCGCGGCAATCTTCCTGACCCACGGCCATTTCGACCACATCGGCGATGTGCAGGCGCTGGCCCAGGATACTGGCGCCACCATTGTCTGCCAGTTCGATATGGTTCCCTACCTGGAATCCAGAGGCATCGCGGCAGAGAGGATCGTCGGCTTCAATATGGGCGGTACGGTGACTGTCGCCGATGTGCGGGCCACCCTGACCGTCGCGCACCACTCCAGCACGATCTACGAAAACGGCCAGATCATCAACTTCGGCTCTCCGGCAGGCTACGTGCTGCGCTTCAGCAATGGCTTCACCGTCTACCACACCGGAGACACCTGCGTAACCATGGATATGCAGATCATCGGCGATCTGTACAAACCGGATCTGGCAATCTTACCAATCGGCGATCACTTTACCATGGATCCGCGCCAGGCTGCCTATGCGTTGAAGTTGATCGGCGCGCGCTATGCTATTCCCGAGCATTTCGCCACCTTCCCCATCTTGAAAGGAACACCAGAGGCCCTGGCGGAAGCGTGCAAAGAGTTTGGCGTCACAACCGAGATCATCGCCCTTCAACCGGGTGAATCGGTGGCTTGATGCAATTTGTGGTCGGGACGACGCTGGCGCCGCCTTAGAGGGGGACGGCACTGCAAGGGAACGTATGTTACAGGCTGATCAGGCGCCCGGCGGGCCGGTGAGCCGTGGCCCATGCGGAGCCTTGCGTCACACCCGGTAAGGGCAAAGAGCTTAACAGGTAAGTGTTCACATGTCTCCCCGGAGCGCGGGCAGCTTGCCCGCGGAGACGCGACGAGGGCGAGACGCCCTCGCTCCCGGGCGCGTGGGTTATCCCAGGTGTGAACAGTTCCCTTCACAGGTACCGCGTCCAGGATGCTACTATGCGCCATTTCCCACTGTTTTTGTTTGTCGTGGTCGTGGTGCTGGGAGCGCTGCCCGCGACCAATCTGCGGGCCCAGGGCGAGCAACGCTGCTTCCGCGAAACCGGCCAGTGCATCAGCGGGGCCATCCGACGCTACTGGGAACAGAATGGCGCGCTGGCGGTCTTCGGGTTCCCGATTTCGCCGCTGCGCCTCGAAACGGTCGAGAACTGGACCGGGCCGGTGCAGTGGTTCGAGCGCGACCGCCTGGAGGATCACACCGCCGAAGGTCAGGGGGTGCTGGCGGGGCGCCTCGGCGTGGAGTACCTGGCGCGGCAGGGTCGCCCGTGGCAGTTCCGGCCTGCGGGCGGGCCTCTCCCCGGCTGCCGGCTGTTCCCCGAAACGGGCTACTACCTCTGTGGCGGCTTTCGCGCCCACTGGGAGCGCAACGGCGGGCTGGCGCGCTTCGGCTTTCCGATCACCGATGAGATCACCGAAGTGATCGAGGGGCGCACGCTCGCGGTGCAGTACTTTGAGCGCCGGCGCGTGGAGTACCATCCTGAGAACCGCCCGCCCTTCGACATTCTGCTCGGGCTCCTCGGCCGTGAATTGCTCCTGGGCGCTCCGCCGATCGCGCCGACACCCGTTCCGCCTCCGCCGACACCGGCGCCGCCCACGCCAATTGTTCCGCAGATCTTCCTCGACGAACCGGCCGAGGGCGCGGTGGTCAGCAGCCCGGTGCGTTTGAGCGGCCGCACCAGCCGCGCCCCCGCCGAGGGCAGGTTGTTCTATCGCTTTACCGAACCGAACGGCGCCGAACTGGCACGGGGCACGTTCCCGGTGGACAATCAGCGCTTCTCCCAGTACGTGGCCTATACGGCGCCGCTCGGCAGCACGATGATCATCGAACTGAGCGAGGTTGACCCGCGCACCGGGGCGGTGGTTGCCAGCACCCGGCGCAGCGTGCGCTATGCCCCCACTACCGCCCAGCAAATCACCATCGAGCAACCGGCAGAGGGCAGCAGGGTTGGCACGCGCGTGCAACTGCGCGGGCGCGCGCTCATCTTCCCCTCCGAGGGCGATCTGTACGTCACCGTCTTTGATACACGCGGCACAGTGGTGTACACGGTCATCGCAACCGTGCGGGGCATCCCCGGCCAGGCGGTTGATTTTGTGCTAGACTTTGATCTGCCCGACCAGGGCGGTCGTCTGGTGACGATCGAGGTCGCCGACATCAACGCACGCGGCGACCTCCTGGCGCGGGCCAGTGTTAACGTGTTCGCCGGGACGGGCTATCCCGCTCCCCGCGCTTCGGCCGGGTCGGCGCCGTAACGCCGTGGCAACATCGAAGGAGGAACCATGCTTGAGCATCTGCGGGCGTCCGATCCCGCCATTGCCGAGGCCATCGAGCAGGAGGCGCGCCGCCAGCGCGAGGGGTTGGAACTCATCGCCAGTGAAAACTACACCAGCCTGGCCGTGATGGAGGCGCAAGGCTCGGTGTTGACGAACAAGTACGCCGAAGGACTGCCCGGCAAGCGCTACTACGGCGGTTGCGAGTTCGTGGACAGCGTCGAGCAACTGGCTATCGAGCGGGCGCTGAAGCTGTTTGGAGCGCCGGCGGTCAACGTGCAGCCCCACAGCGGCGCCCAGGCCAACATCGCCGTCTTCACCGCCCTGTTGCAGCCGGGCGACCCCGTTCTCGGCATGCGCCTCGACCACGGCGGCCATCTGACCCACGGCAGCCCGGTGAATTTCTCCGGCAAGTGGTACCGGGTCCAGTTCTACGGAGTTGACCCCGCGAGCGGCCAGATCGACTACGACGATCTGTTGCGCAAGGCCAGGGAGGTGCGCCCGAAGCTGATCACCTCGGGTGCTAGCGCCTACCCGCGGATCATCGACTTCGCGCGCATGCGCCAGATCGCCGATGAGGTCGGCGCGCTGCTCATGGCCGATATCGCCCATATCGCCGGACTGGTGGCCGCGGGCGAACATCCCAGTCCCGTGGGGCATGCCCAGGTGATCACGACCACCACCCACAAGACTCTGCGCGGCCCGCGCGGGGGGCTGATCCTGATGGAGGAAGAGCTGGCGAAGGCAATCAATGCCTCAGTCTTCCCCGGCACCCAGGGCGGCCCGTTGATGCACGTGATCGCCGCCAAGGCGGTGGCCTTTGGCGAGGCCCTGCGTCCGGAGTTCAAAGCCTATGCCGCGCAGATCCGCCGCAACGCGCGGGCGCTGGCCGAAGGTCTGACCCGCCGGGGCCTGAAGCTGATCAGCGGCGGCACCGACAACCACCTGATGCTGGTGGACCTGACCGGACTCGGCATCACCGGCGCCCAGGCCCAGAAGGCCCTCGATCGCGCCCATATCACCGTCAACAAGAATGCCATCCCGGACGATCCGCAGCCGCCCATGCGCACGTCGGGCATCCGCATCGGCACCCCCGCCGTCACCACGCGCGGCATGCGCGAGCCGGAGATGGAGCGCATCGCCGGCTGGATCGTCGAGGTGCTGGAGCGCATTGACGACACCGCGGTGCAGGAGCGCGTCGCCGCCGAGGTGCAGGCGCTCTGCCAGGGCTTTCCGGTGCCCGCCGATGCGGTGCGGGTATAGCCTAGCCTACCAGACCTCTGACGGCGGCTTCAACAGTCGCGCCGCGAGGCTCAGGGCCACGCCCAGGGCGCCGACGAGCACAAGGATCAGGCCGGCCAGGCGCTGCCGCTGGTCGAGGGTGGCGCGCAGGCTCAGTGCGTTATGCTGGCGCGCAGTGTCGCCGAGGGCGGCAAACTCGGCGGCGGCGCCATCGGCAGCGGCGCGGGCCTCGGGGTAGCGCAGGGTCCGGGCCAGTTCGCTGGCCGCGGCAAGTTGGGTGCTGGCGCGGAGGCCACGCGTGGCCCGTTGTTCGTATATTGCCAGCACCTCGGCCTGGCGCGTATCGTTGAGTTTGCCGTAGGCGGTGCGCGCCGCGTCAATCAAGGCCAGGGCGCGCTCGTAGTCGGCAGCTTCGAGGGACACACGGGCGCGCTCGGCCAGTTCTTCGGCGCGCATCCCCGCCTGGGCGCGCGCCAGCAACGCCTCGGCCTCGTCCAGCACGTCGGGCGGTTGCGTATCGGCCTGACGGCGCAGCCACTCCAGCGTCTGCTGTAACTCCTCCACCGCGGCGGCGTAGTTGCCCCGGGTCACCAGGTCGCGCACCAGCGCCAGATCGTAGCGCTCCACGGCATTGCGGCGGTAGCCCCCGTCCAGGTACCCTGGCAACCAGTCCCGCCATTCGGCTTCGAGTTCGGTGGGGGTGCGCCCGTAGACCCGCTCGAGGGCCGAACGGTAGCCGCTGCTGCGGGCGCTGGCGCGGAGGAACTCGCGGAACTGCGCGAAACCGTTGCGATCCACGAGAAAGGCCACCACCGAGAGCGTCTGGGGGTAGGCCACCTCGGGAGCGCCGTAGATCTGCTCGCGGTAGTCGAAGGCGGTCCAGGGCAGCAGGCGGCCCTGGTCGCGCGCGACGCGCAGCATGGCCACCCGGCGTTCCAGTTCGCCGGAGGCGTGCTCCATATACTGGGCCAGACCCTCCTGAAAGCCGGTGTTGAGGCGATTCTCGCTCAACTCGGCGGCAATGATGTGGGTCAGTTCATGGCGCACATTGTTGCGCACCTCGACCTCGGTCTGCTGGAAGGTGCGCTCAACGATCACCACCAGTTCGCGGCGCTGGAAGTCGGCGTGGGCAATCACCCCCGGCACATTGCGCGCCGCGGGGTTCACCTGGTAGTAGTCCTCACTGGTAGAATAGAGCCGCAGGTTCAGCGGAGGGGCGGTGCGGAAGCCAAAGGCGGCGGCGAGTTCCAGATAGATCTCGTCAACCCAAGCGGCGTAGCGCCCGGCCTCCATCTCACTGTCGGCGGTATAGAGGATCGTGAAATAGCTCGTGGCGCGCTGGCGCCACGGCGAGCCGGGCTGCGCCGCGGCGATGCCCGGAACCATGAGCAGGGCGATGAGCGCCACGAGCAGCGGCGCAAACAGGCGTTGAAGGCGTTCCACGAGTCTTTCCTGACATCAGCCGTCCATGCGGCTGCGCCGCACACGAACGGGATGACCATGAAGATTGTTCCTGGGAGGGCTGCGCCCTCCCAAACCGTCTCACCGGGTGGGGATGTGGGGAAACCGGGTTTCCCCATCCCCCTGCTCGAGTGCTGCGCCCCGAAACCCTCCTACGGGGAGGGGCGTGGGGAAACCGGGTTTCCCCACACCCCGCTCCGAGAGTTTATGTTCACGTCAGGGGCCGGCCCCAGGACCTTGCAACTCACAGGAGGTACGTGGTGGAGAGGTGCGGGGAGGCACAGCCTCCCCGCGCCTCTCCACCGGTAACGCTAGTGTACCAGATTCTGCGGGGCCATGCCGCCGGGAACGACCCGGCTCTGCCCCGTCCATCCGCGCGAGTCCGGGAGGGCTGCGCCCTCCCAACCCCGCCCGCGGGGCGAGGGTATGGGGAAAACCGGTTTCCCCATACCCCTGCGCAAGGGCTGCGCCCTCGCCGTCCCGGGAGCGGGGGGAAACCCGGTTTTCCCATCCCCCCGCTTGAGGGCGTAGCCCTCCCAACCCCCCTGCGGGCGGGGGTATGGGGGAACCAGGTTCCCCCATGTTCACGTCAGTACCCTTCCGGGGCGCGGTAGCGTTCCAGGTTCTGGAAGCGGGTCGTGCGCGGCTCGAAGCGCAGCGGGATCACCCCCAGCGGGCCGTTGCGGTGCTTGGCGATGTGGATCTCGGCAATGCCTTTTTTGTCGGTGTCTTTGTCGTAGAGTTCTTCACGGTAGATGAACATCACAATGTCGGCATCCTGCTCGATACTCCCCGACTCGCGCAGGTCACTCAGCATCGGCACGTGGCTCTGGCGCCCCTCGACGGCGCGGGAGAGCTGCGAGAGGGCGATCACCGGCACGTTGAGTTCGCGGGCGAGTGATTTGAGGCCCCGGCTGATCTCGCTCACTTCCTGCACCCGGTTATCGTTGCGGCGGCCCGACATGAGTTGCAGGTAATCAATCATCAACAGATCCACGCCGACCTCGGCGGCCAGGCGCCGGGCCCTGGAGCGCACCTCGGTGATGCTCAGGCCAGGGGTATCCTCGATGTAGATCGGCAACTCCGAGAGCACGCCCATGCCCTCGAAGGCCAGGTTCAGTTCGTCGCCGCGCAGATTACCGGTACGCAGCCGCTGCATGTCAATGCCGGTGTGCATCGCCAGCACCCGCTGCACCAACTGGTCGCGGCTCATCTCCAGGCTGAAGATACCCACGGTGGCGTTGCTCAGAAAGGCCACGTTGTAGGCCAGCGAGAGGGCCAGGGAGGTTTTCCCGACACTCGGCCGGGCCGCCAGGATGATCAGATCGCTGGGTTGCAGGCCGCCGGTGAGCCCATCGAGATCGGGGTAGCCGGTGGCGACGCCGGCCACCTCGCCGCGGCGCTCCTGGAGGCTCTCGATCTGCGTGAACAACTGGTTGACGACCTGGCCGATGGCCACGAAGTCCTGCGTGCTGCGGCGCTGCGAGACATTGAACAACTCCGCTTCGGCGCGATCCAGGGTCACGTCCAGGTCGGCAGTCTCATCGTAGCCGAGGGCGGCGATCTTGCCGCCGGCCTCGATCAGGCGGCGCAACACCGCGGTGCGTTCGACGATGCGGGCGTAGTACTCGATGTGCACCGCTGTGGGCACCTCGGCGGCCAGGTCGCTCAGGTAACCCAGGCCGCCGACCAGTTCCAGGCGTTCCCGGCGGCGCAACTCCGCGGCGACGGTGGCGAGATCGGGCGGTTCGCGGCGGTTGTAGCAGGCCAGCATGGCCTCGTAGATCAGGGCGTGCTTTTCGAGGTAGAAGTACTCGGATGGCAGCCAGGGCGCGATGGTGATAATCGCATCCCGTTCCAGCAGGATGGCGCCGAGCGTGGCGCGCTCGGCCTGTAGGTCGAACGGCACGGAGCGGTCCATAGCTTCTTCCCCCGCTTTTCCACCCTGTTCCCCGGTTTATCCAGAGCGTTTCCACAACAGCTATAGAAACGACGATGTGCCACGGCACTGCCGCGGCACATCCTTGAACGGATGTTCAGTTGTATTCTAGCACAGGCGTGTTACTAGTCCTTGAAGAACTATTCCGCTATCCGCCCCGTACCCCCGGCGGCTTACCCCGCGGGCTACCGGAGCGCAGATCGCCTGCGCGGACGAGCGCCGTCCATACCGCTGCGTCGCACAGCGATGGGTGAAAATAAGATTGTTCCTGGGAGGGCTGCGCCCTCCCAAACCCTCCCGCGGGCAGGGGTGTGGGGAAACCTGGTTTCCCCACGCCCCGCTCCAAAGGCGGTTCGCCCCTGGCTTATACTATACCTGTTCAGCAGCAGCCGTTTCGGCTCCGGCCGGGTCGGCGGGAAGGCCCCCCTCACCGGCGACGATCACGTTCACGGTTGGCTCAACGCCGCTCATCAGGCGCACAGTGACCGGGTAGGTTCCGGTGCGCTTGATCGGCTCATCAAGCTCGATCTTGCGACGATCCACCTCCACGCCCAGTTGCGCGGCGATCTGCTCGGCAATGTCGCTGCTGGTGACCGAACCGTAGAGCCGGTCCTGCTCGCCTACTTTGACGGTCAAGGTAACCGCGCGGCCATTGATGCGCGCGGCGATGGCTTCAGCATCGCGGCGCACGGCCTCAACGCGCCGCTGTTCGGCGGCGAGCCGTTGCTCGGCCTGCTTGATCTGGCCACGGGTGGCAAGCACCGCGTAGCCCTTCGGGATCAAATAGTTGCGCCCAAAACCACCAGCGACGTCTTTGATCTCCCCGGCTTTGCCCAGGTGCTCAACATCCTGGAGCAGAATGACCTTCATTTTTGCGCCCACAATGCCACTCCTCGAACACGTAAGCGGTGCATCGGGCACGTTCCCCTCCATGAGTCGGGGAGAGGAGTTCCGCGAGGGCGAAGCCCTCCCGTTGGAACGCCTGCCGGATGCGCCGGTAAGGTTCAGATCTGCCTGACAAGCCCAGGAGCGCGGCGCGCGCCCTGCAATGGCGGGTATGATACCACAGGGGGCGGAGGAGCGTCAATCGCGGGTCACTCG
>DAOTYR010000332.1:0-3759 GCA_034434655.1 Chloroflexaceae bacterium | reverse complement strand
TCCGCCGGAAGGCCACCGCGTATCTCCTGTCGGTGAAGGTTTATCTCCTGTACATATAAACACAGCGGTTGTACAATACGTCCGTCCTGGTGCGCCACCACATCCGTGTGTAAGGGTGGACGGACGATCCGCGCCGGTGCGGCGACGGCCGCATCGCGACGCCCCCCGCGCGTGGCGCCGGTCCCCCGCTCCCCTCTGCGGGAGCTAGGGAGGGGATGAGGGCGAACCGGCGCATCCCAACCCCGTCAATCTTGTCGACGCCTATGGGTTCTGTCCGTCCCTAAACCACATCAGCCGCCCATGCGGCTCGCGCCGCACACCGATGGGATGCAAATAGGTTGTTCCTGGGAGGGCAAAGCCCTCCCACACCCTCCCGCGGGCGGGGGGATGGGGAAACCCGGTTTCCCCATCCCCCTGCGCAAGGGCTGCGCCCTTACCTTCCCGCGGATGGGGGCGTGGGGAAACCTGGTTTCCCCACACCTCTCGTCGAGGGCTTATGTTCACCTGAGGGAGGAGGACCGACGTGAGCCTCGCTGATGCCCCGCATGCGATCGCGCTGGAAGCGGCGCCCCGCGCTCGCCCGCCGGAAGCCGTTCGTCCGCTGCGGATCCTGCTGATCACGCCCAGGGGGAAAAAGGAAGAGGATAGCAGCCAGAAGGCGCTGTTCTCGATGGCGATCGGTGTGCTTGTCAGTATCACTCCGCCCCAGCATTCCATCGAACTCGCCGATGAATTGTTCGGCGACCCGATTGATGTCGCTGCGCCCTACGACCTGGTGGGGATCACGACGCGCACGATGAATGCTACCCGCGCCTACGAACTGGCCGATGCCTTCCGCGCCCGTGGCACGCCCGTGGTCCTCGGCGGGGTGCATGTGTCGTTTAACTACGAGGAGGCCCGCGCCCACGCCGACGCGGTGGTCTGCGGCGAGGCCGAGAACCTCTGGGCCGACGTGCTCGCCGACGCCGCCGCCGGCGCCCTGCGCCCGCGCTACGATGCCCGCGATTACCCGCCGGTGACGGCCATCCCCGAACTGAACTACGAACGCATCCTGCGCTCGGGCCGTCGCCAGCCGGTTGACGCGCGCAAGTCCATTCCCATTGCCATCACCCGCGGGTGCCCCTATACCTGCGCCTTCTGCGTTACGCCGAACTTCACCGGGCGCCTCTACCGCATGCATTCCCCCGAGGCCATCCGCCGGCAGGTGTTGGAGGCGAAACGGGTCTTTTTCCGCCCCTCGAAGTATGGCAAGACGCCCTGGTTCATGTTTACCGATGAGAACCTGGGGGTCAATAAGCAACGTCTCTGGGAGATCCTCGAGGTGCTGGCCACGTGCGATATCAAGTTTTCTAGCTTCATCAGCATTAATTTCCTCGAAGACGATCACACGGTCGAGTTGCTGGTCAAGGCCGGCTGTCTGATGGCCCTGGTCGGTTTCGAGTCGATTCATCAGCAGACGCTGGCCGCCTACAACAAGGGGCGCACGAACTCGGCGCGCAAGTACGCCGAGATTATCGCCCGCTGCCGCAAAGCCGGCCTGAACCTCCAGGCGAACCTGCTCACCAATCCGGCCATTGATACCTATGAGGACATGGCCGCCACCGAACGCTTCGTGCGCGACAATGATCTGGTGATGCCGATCTATTCCATTATTACCCCCTATCCCGGAACCCAGCTCTACAAGGAGTATAAGGAACGTGGTCTGATCGTTGATGAGGACTGGGATAAGTACACCGCCCATAATCTGGTCGTCCGCTGCGATCGCTATGATCCGCTGGAGTACCAGTTGCGCTACCTGGGCCATTTCCTGGGGATGTACTCCTGGCCGACGATCGTCCGCCGCGTGTTGCGGAACCGCAACCGGCTGGTCAATCTGATCACCAGCGTCCTGTTCCGCAAGAATCTCCAGGACCAGATTGCCAGTGTCAGGAGTGGCCGCCGCCGCCCCGTGCAGCAGGGCCGCTCTGTGGCCCCGCCGCCGCCCGCGGTTGAAGAGGTGGAGGTCGAGTAGCTCCCGTTCGGATAGTACCCCACCGCCACACCCCCACAGTTCCGCGCGCCCGGCCCAGAACACGTTGACGGGCCGGCGGATGCGAATCTTTACCTCTACTCCGGGTTGCAGGCTCGATTCTCCGCCTGGCCCTCTGCCGTGCTATGCTGAAAGATCGACGCGGAGCGTAGCTTTACCCTCCACGTAGCGAAGGGAGGTGATCGTATGTATCGCTACGTGCTCCTTGCGCTCGTGTTGTGTCTGGCGGTCGCCGGGGCAGGCGTCGTCCTGGCCCGGCCTCCGACCCCGGCGCTCGCCAGTCCGGTTGTGTTTGAGGTGACCCCGTCGCGGGTGTATAACACCACCGCCAGCGAGGTGACGATCAAAGGGGTTGGCTTCGTCGCTACACCGGTCGTCACGCTCAGGCTGGGCGATCTGTCGCCGATCGTGCTGAGCCAGGTCACGTTTGTGAACTATAGCACCCTTACCGTGACCGTGCCGGCGGAAACTCCCGAAGGCGCGTACGTTGTCAGTGTGTATAACCCCGATGGCGCAGGCTTCCAGACCGGCCCTGCCGGGTTGACCGTCGTGCGTCCCGGCGACCGGCGTATGCGCGGCTGGGCGGCAACTACCCTGCTGCCGGGGGGCCGCAGCGGCTTCGCCGCGGTTGCCACGGCAGGAAACGTGTATGTGATTGGCGGGTTCTTGTCGGGCACGGCCGATAGGGGGGTCTTGCGGGCAACGATTGGCCCTGATGGCCAACTGGGACCCTGGCAGAGTATGAGCCAGTTGACCACCGCGCGTGGCGGAAGTGTGGCCGTGGTTGGCGGTGAGTATCTCTATGCCGCCGGAGGGGCTGTCGCGGTCGGCATTCCTACGGAACGCGGCATTGAGCGAGCCAGGATCGGGGCCGATGGCGCGCCTGGACCATGGGAGGTGATCGGCGAACTGCCCGGGGTGCGCTACAGGGCCGCCGGTATCGTGGTTGGCGATTACTTCTTCATCATGGACGGCATCACCACATCATTAGATACCTCTGGAGACACGATCCGGGCGCGCATCGCCCCCGATGGGACGCCTGGGCCCTGGACTCCAGTAGCGCCGACCCGGGGACGCAGCACGAGCGCGGCCAGCGCCGGTTCGGCCATCTACGTCCTCAACGACGATGGCACGATCGAACGCACGCGCATGAATCTTGATGGTAGCCTTGAAGCGTGGATCACGGTTGACCCAACCAGGGTCAACCATCGCGGTGGAGCGCTGGCCGTGTTCCAGGGGAGTCTGGTTGTGCTTGGCGGCGCTGGCGGCACCTTTCCCAACACCTACAGCCTGACCTGTGTCGAGCGCGCCGACATCAGGAGCGATGGCTCCCTTGGCCCCTGGACGCCGGCGCCCTCGCTGCTGATGAGCCGGTCGGACTTTCCCGCGGTAACGTGGGACCAGTGGATCTACGCGCTGGGAGGCACTGGAACTCCCTTCTCCGGCGATCAGGCGGTAGAGTTCAGTGGTCCGGGGCTGCTGCTGTACATGCCGCTGGTCGCACGTGACTGATTGTCGTGATGCGTTCCAGGCGCGCAGGCTTCGCCTGCGGCCGTTGATGCGGGTAAGCAAACGGGGCGCAGGGAAGGCTCCGCCTTCCCTGCGCCCCCGTTTCACGATGTTACGCTGAAGTTGCGCCCTCCTCGGGCGTGTCCGTCTCCCACTGGACGGGCCGGACGCGCGGCGGTCGTTCCATGCGTTCGACGCCTGAGGCCATGCGTTGCACCACC
>DAOTYR010000331.1:0-6655 GCA_034434655.1 Chloroflexaceae bacterium | reverse complement strand
CATCCCCCGCTTCTCCGCCCATAGCGGCCGGGAGGCCTGGCGAAACGCCCACAGCTCCCGCCGGGAGGCGACCGCGTACCCCCTCGTAGATGTAGCCATGGCTCACCCCCACCTTACCGTTGGAGGGGCGGCGCTGCCTCTCCGCACCCCCCATCAACAATCTACAATCCAGCAGGGCACTGCCTCACGCGGGGAGCGAGGCTGAGGCACAGCGGAGTGCCGGAGATGGGCGTAGACGTTGGGCGAGGTAGCGTGCAAGGCGCCAGGCAAATGCCCGCAGGATTATACCAGAAGCGTTCGTAGGCGGCAAACCGTTGGCCGAATAACTGTTCACACCTGGGGTAACACCCGCGCCTGGGAGCGAGGGCGTCCCGCCCACGTCGCGTCTCCGCGGGCAAGATGCCCGCGCTCCCAGGAGAACTGTGAACCCTTACGGCCGAATCGCCCTGTTTACGGCCGGGAATATTCTTGACAGCCCGACTCGACGTTAGTATTATTAGCCTACCTATGGGGTAAGATCTCCATATTCCGGTTCGACTCAGCACATCGGGGCTGACGCGGCGTAGTCACCCCGCTCAGTGCACATTAACAACCGCATAGGAGGCCACTGTGATAGATCTACTGTGGGTCGCGCTGGCCCTGGTAGTGGGCCTGGGCATCGGCGCCGGGTTGGGGGTTGCCTATGTCAACCACGGCCTCAACTCCCTCGCCCAGCAGAAAACCGCTGAAGCCCGCTTATTGCTCGAAGAAGCGCGATCCCAGCAAAAGGAAATTTTGCTCCAGGCAAAGGATGAGGCCCTGCGCATCCGCAACGAGGCCGAGGCGGAGTTGCGCGAGAGTCGCCAGGGCCTGCAGAAGCAGGAAGAGCGCCTGCAACGCAAGGAGGAGAATCTCGATCGGAAGCTCGAGGGGCTGGAACGGCGCGAACGCCAGCTCCAGACACGCGAGCGACAGATCGAGCAGTTGCACCAGGAGGCTGAACGGCTCAAGCTCGAGCAGGTCGCGGAGCTTGAGCGGATCTCGCAACTCGGGCGCGAGGAGGCACGCGGGTTGATCCTGGCCCAGGTCGAACGCGAGACACGCGACGAGGCAGCGCGTCGCATTCGCGAGATTGAGCAGCAGGCGCGCGATGAGGCCGACAAGACGGCGCGCAAGGTGATCGGCCTGGCGATCCAGCGCTGCGCCAGCGACTATGTCGCTGAGGTGACGGTCTCGACGGTGAATCTGCCAAGCGAAGAACTCAAGGGCCGGATCATCGGTCGTGAGGGGCGCAACATCCGCGCCTTCGAGCAGTTTACCGGCGTGGATATCATCGTTGATGACACCCCCGAGGCCGTGACCCTCTCGTGCCACGACCCGGTGCGCCGGGAAGTGGCGCGGGTGGCGTTGATCAAACTTCTGAAAGACGGGCGCATCCATCCGGCCCGGATCGAAGAAGTGGTGCAGAAAACGCAGCTTGAGCTTGAGCACGTGATGCGCGAGGAGGGCGAGCGCGTCGCCTACGAGGCGAACGTGCAGGGCCTGCACCCGGATCTGATCAAGCTGCTCGGGCGGCTGAAGTATCGCACCAGCTATGGCCAGAACGTGCTGCAACATTCGCTGGAATGTTCGCTCCTGGCCGCGCATATGGCCGCCGAACTCGGCGCCAATGTCAACGTCGCCAAGACGGCCGCACTGCTCCACGATATCGGCAAGGCCGTCGATCACGAGGTGCAGGGGCCCCACGCGCTCATCGGCGCCGATATCGCCCGGCGCCTGGGGCGCTCCCCGGCGATTGTGCACGCCATCGCCGCGCACCACTACGATGAAGAACCGACCACCGTCGAGGCCTTTCTGGTCATCGCTGCCGATGCGATCTCCGGCGGACGCCCCGGGGCGCGCCGCGAGACGCTCGACCTGTACATCAAGCGTCTGGAAGCCCTGGAGACCGTTGCTACGTCGTTTCCCGGCGTGCAGCGGGCCTTCGCCGTGCAGGCGGGCCGCGAGGTGCGCGTGATGGTCCAACCTGACCAGATCGATGATCTTGCCAGTATTCACCTCGCCCGCGATGTCGCCAAAAAGATCGAGGAAAGTCTGCAATATCCCGGTCAAATTAAGGTGACAATTATTCGCGAAACGAGAGCCGTTGACTACGCGCGCTGACCATAGATGCAGGTGACAGGCCGCCAGGCCCGCCCGCCGGTCTGTCACCCCAATGTCCAGGTATTGCGTGGCTGCGCTCCGACGGGTTGTGGTACAATTGAAATCCTGACAGCTTGCTGCGTACCACCCATCTCACGAGAGGAGGCAAGGCTGCAATGAGCCTTGAGACGCGGTCTGATGACCAGCCTATCCTATCGGACCCAAGCAACACAGAGGAGGACCACATGACCAACTCTCAGCAGCTGCCTATGGCTCGCGCTGTTGGCGCTGCCGCCCCTCAGGGCGTCGAACCCCAGCGCTCAGCAGAGGTGCTGAAGGTGTCGACACGCTCGCGCCCGAGCGCCGTGGCCGGCGCCATCGCCGGTGTCATCCGTGAGAATGGGATGGCCGAGGTGCAGTCCATCGGCGCCGGCGCAACCAACCAGGCCATCAAGGCCGTCGCGATCGCCCGAAGCTATCTGAATGAGGAAGGGATTGATATCGTTTGCGTGCCTTCGTTTATCGACGTGGCCATTGATGAAGAAGAGCGTACTGCCATCCGCTTGCTCATCGAGCGGCGCTAGTGCTTCGACCGCGTCACCTCCTGCCTGCCCTCGCTGCCCGCGAGGGCTTTTATTTTTGCCCCTTGCCTGCGCCGCCGTTGCCTGTACAATTCTTGTAAGCCATGCTTTCGCCGCGCGGCCTTTTGCGTAAGCGTCTAACGTGAACATGGGCCCTCGAAGGTAAGGATGTGGGGAAACCGGGTTTCCCTACGCCCCTGCCCGCGGGAGGGTTTGGCCCTCGAGCAGTGGCACGGGGAAACCGGGTTTCCCCATGCCCCCACCCGCGGGAGGGTTGGGGAGGGCGCAGCCCTCCCGAGAAATTATTTTCATCCCGTTGGTGTGCGGCGGAGCCGCATGGATGGCTAACGTGAAAATAAGCTGCTGGGGCAGGGGAACGGGGAAACCGGGTTTCCCCGTTCCTCCACCCGCGGGAGGGTTGGGGAGGGCGCAGCCCCTACCCGGAGGCGGGCCGGCGTAGGGGCGGGGAAACCCCGCCCCTACGCCGCCGGCCCCGGCGTCTCCCGCCCGGAGGTTCCCGGGGCGCACCCCTCCTAACGTGAAAATAAGCTGCTGGGGCAGGGGTATGGGGAAACCCGGTTTCCCCATACCCCCGCGGACGCGGGCCGGAGGCCCGCGCACCCAGGCCCCGGCCCCGGGGAGGGTTTGGGAGGGCGCAGCCCCCCCAAGAAATTATTTTCATCCCGTTGGTGTGCGGCGGAGCCGCATGGACGGCTAATGTGAACATGTGGAGCAACCGGGTTCCCCCCCCCGCCCCCGCGGGAGGATAGCGTAATTTCTCGACAATACATCGAAGCGTGTCGGCGAGCGCCGGTTGTATCGTGAGCTAGATTGCCTATGGACGAGATTGCCGCCTTTCTTCGCGCCTACCCGCCGTTTGATCAACTGCCGCTCGAGGCGGCCATGCTCGCCGCTGAGCATGTGCAGATCGAGTACTTCCCCGCCCATCACGATGTGTTGACCTTCGGCGGCCCGCCGGCCGAGTTTCTCTACATCGTGCGGAAAGGCATGGTTGATTTTGTGCGCGAGGAAGAGGGCGAGGTGCTCGTCTTCGATAGCCTCGGCCCCGGAGAGGCCTTCGGCTATCCCTCGCTCATTCGCCGCCGCTCGCCTATCGTGACCGTGCGGACCCGCACCGAGGTGCTGGCCTACCTGCTCCCCGCCGAGATCTTCTACCAGCTCCAGGCTGAGTATCCGCTCTTCGCCAGCTATTTCGCCGCCTCGGCCCTCCACCGGCTCACCTCCGCCGTGCGTAGCCGTCACCAGACTGCCGAACCCTCGCTCTTCCAGACCAGGCTCCAGGAGTTGATCAGCCACCCGCTGATCGCTGTCCATCCTGATGCCACGGTGCGCGAGGCCGCCCAGTTGATGCGCGATCATAATGTGAGTTGTTTGCTGGTCAATCTGCCGCCCTACGAGATCTATGATCAGAATTCGGGCATTATCACCGACCGCGATCTGCGCAACCGGGTGCTGGCCGCCGGTCTGCCCGACAGCACGCCCCTGCGCCAGGTGATGACCGCGCCCGTGGTGTCGCTGCCCGTCACGGCCCTGGCCTTCGAGGCCATGCTGCTCATGCTTGAGCGCCATATCCACCATCTACCCGTGACCCGTGATGGGGTGGTGGTGGGCATGGTGACGCATACCGATATTCTGCGCCGCCAGAGCAACAGCCCCCTCTTCCTGCCGCGCCAGCTCCAGCGCGCCCACAGCCTCGAGGATCTGCGCAGCTACGGCGACCAGGTGGCCGCGGCCGTCGGCGCGCTGCTCGACGCCGGCGTGCGCGTCTCGGACATCGGGCGCGTCGTGGCGGTCGCCCACGATGCTCTCATCCAGCGCATCTTGCGCGATGTCGAGACCGAGCTTGGCCCGCCGCCCGCGCCCTATGCCTGGCTCGTGCTGGGCAGCGAAGGACGCTATGAGCAGACCCTGCGCACCGACCAGGATAATGCGCTGATCTACGCCGATGAGCATCCGCCCGATGCCCCGGAGTACTTCCGCGTCCTGGCCGAAACGGTGGTGGAGCGGCTGGTCGCCTGTGGCTTCCCGCGCTGCCGGGGCGATATCATGGCCTCCAATCCGCAGTGGCGCCAGCCCCTCTCGGTCTGGCAGGCGACCTTTGCCCGCTGGATCGATGTGCCCGATGAAGAGGCCCTCTTGCGCTCGGGGATCTTCTTCGACTTTCGCCAGATTCACGGCACGCTCTATGCCGAGGGGGGCCTGCGCCCGATCATCGCCCGCGCCCGCGGCAATAAGATCTTCCTGGGCCGCCTGGCCCGCGCCGCCTTGCGCAATCCGGCCCCCCTGAACCTGTTTCGTAATGTGGTGCTGGAACGTCGCGGCGATCAAAAGAATCTGATCGATCTCAAACATCGCGGCACGGCCATGGTGGTCGATCTGGCCCGCATCTTCGCCCTGGAAGCCGGGTGCATCGACACCAGCACCGTCGGGCGCCTGCGCCGCTCGTGGCCCGCGGCCAGCATCGGCGAAACCGAGGCCGAAAGCCTGGTCAGCGCCTTTGAATTGCTCAGCCTGCTGCGCCTGCGCCATCAGCGCGCCCAGCTCGAGCGCGGCGAGGCGCCGACCAATCTGATCGTCTATACTGACCTGAGCCCGCTCGAACAGCGGGAACTCAAGGAGTCCCTCCAGGCCATCGCCCGCGTCCAGCGAGGGGTCGCGACGGTCTATCAGACCGGACGGATCGCTGGATGACGCCGGGGCGCGAAGACGCACTGTGGCCGGGGCATGTGAGGAGTTGCGCCTCCGCGCCATCGCGTCACGGCGCTCACGGGCAAGGTATGCGGAAAAATGCCGGAAGGGGGTCCAGGCTCCTGGATACCTCCCTGTTGGCACCAGGGGACGGGCCGCGTTGCCGCAACAGCATGCATTGAAGCTTCTGCCGTGCCGGGTGCGCAAGGGGGAAAACAATGAGGTTGCCCTGGCAACGCAAGCGGGACGTGCCCGAACTGGTGCGCGCCTATGAAGAGGGACCGTGGCCCGATGCGCGTTCGTACTGGCGCGATGTGCGCTATGCGGTCCTCGATGTCGAGACGAGCGGCCTCGATGCCCGTCGCGACGCGCTCCTGGCCGTGGGCCTGGTGGAGATCGAACAGGCGCGCGTCCGCCTCGACCGCCGCTGGTACTCGCTGATCCGCCCGCCCGCGGGGTTGCTGGTCGAGGCTTCCTCCATCCGCATCCACGGCCTGATGCGCGCCGACCTGGCCGATGCGCCGCCGATTGACGCTGTGCTCCCGGCGTTGCTCGACCGCCTTGCCCAGCGGGTGCTGGTGGTGCATGTGGCGCGCATTGATGTGGGCTTTCTCAATCAGGCCCTCGATCTGAGCTACGGCACGCGCCTGCATGGCCCGATCCTCGACACTTCGCGCCTTGCCGCCACGCTGCACCAGCATGCCCAGTGGCTCGGCCAGGTCAGCCGTGATATGCCTATGCCCGCCATTCAGCTCCGCGCCCTGGCCATCCAGTACAACCTGCCGGTCTATCCGCAGCACGACGCGCTCAACGATGCCCTGACCACCGCCCAGCTCTTCCTCGCCCAGGCCACCCACCTGGAGCATCAGGGCATTCGCACCCTGCGCGCCCTGCTGCGCGCCGGGGGCGTGCAGTCCCGCTGAGTCGCGAAGGGGTTTCCCCAGGAGGGCCAGGCCCTGACGTGAACCTGGGGGAACCAGGTTCCCCCATACCCCCGCCCGCGGGAGGATTGGGGCGGGCGCAGCCCGCGCGCAGGGGTGTGGGGAAACCTGGTTTCCCCATCCTCGCACCGAGTGGGAGGGTTGGGGCGGGCGCAGCCCGCGCGCAGGGGCGTGGGGAAGCCCGGTTTCCCCACACCCCTCGCCGAGGGCGTATGTTCACGTTAGCCCCACGGCACGAGGAAGCATACCGGTTTATATGCTTCATCTTCATCAGCCCTCGGCTATGGAAGGCGAAGCCCGCAT
>DAOTYR010000330.1:0-6947 GCA_034434655.1 Chloroflexaceae bacterium | reverse complement strand
CCCCCCGCTGGGGGGAGGCGCCGGGTGCCCGCCCCCGGTGGGGGAGGGTCAGGGCGGGGGCCGGCGCCGTGCCCGCGGCGCCGTGGCGCGGGCGGGACGCCCGCGCTCCCAGGTCATGGTCATCGCGGCGTGGTGCGCCAGGCGCATGACCGTCTCACGTGAACATAAGCCCCTGGCGAGGAGTGTGGGAAAACCGGGTTCTCCCACGCCCCCACCCACGGGAGGGCGCAACCCTCCCGCAGGAGGATGGGGGAACCAGGTTCCTCCCTACCCCCGCCTGCGGGAAGGTGAGGGCGCAGCCCTTGCGCAGGGGGCGTGGGGAAACCGGGTTTCCCCACGCCCCCGCCCACGGGAGGGTCTGGGAGGGCGCAGCCCTCACGCAGGGGGATGGGGAAACCGGGTTTCCCCATCCCCCCACCCGCGGGAGGGTCTGGGAGGGCTGCGCCCTCCCAGGAAGGATGTTCATCCCGGCGGTGTGCGGCGCAGCCGCATGGACGGCTGAGGTGAAAGGACCTAGAGCTTCACGCTATACGCCTGTTCGATGCCCTCCAGGGCGCGAATCTGGGCCAGGACCTCTTCGGAAGCCGGCTCGTCGAGGGTCAGCACCATCATGGCGTGCTCGCGAGGGGCCAGGCGTCCGACGTACATCCCCGAGATGTTGACATCGGCGCCGCCGAGGATGGTGCCGACGCGCCCGATCATGCCCGGGCGGTCGCGATGGTAGGTGAAGAGCAGCGCCCCCTGGGGAATGAAGTCCACGAAGTAGCCGTCGGCACGGACGATGTGGGGTTCGCCGCGCAGCACCGTGCCCCAGAAGACATGCTCGCCATCGGTGGCCTCGACCCGCGCCACCAGCAACCCGGTGTAGCTCTCGGCATCGGGGTCGGTGCGCTCGGTGACGCGCATCCCCCGTTCGCGGGCGATCAGCGGCGCGTTGACGGGGGTCACCCGTTCGATGCTGACCGCTTCCAGCAATCCCTGGAGCACGGCCAGACGGACGGGCTGGGTGTCCACCTCGGCCAGTTCGCCACGGAACTCGAGATCGTAGCTGCGCACCGGGCTGTGGATCAACTGGTTGATCAGCCGGCCCATCTGGCGGCCAAGGGACAGATAGGGTTGCAGCACGCTCCAGGCCTCGGGGGCGACGAAGGGGGCGTTGACGGCGTAGCGGGGCGTGGCGCCACTAAGCGCCGTCACCACCCCCTCGGCCATCTCGGTGCCGGCGGAGGTCTGCGCCTCGGCGGTGCTGGCGCCGATGTGGGGCACGGTGATAATTTTTGGATGGTGGATGATCGGCGCGTCGGCGGGGGGCGGTTCCTGGCTGAAGACATCGAGGGCCGCGCCGGCCAGATGCCCGGCATCAATCGCGGCGAGGAGGGCCTGCTCATCCACCACCCCGCCGCGGCTGGCGTTGATCAGATAGGCGCCGCGCTTCATCTGAGCGATGCGGGTGGTGTCGAAGAGTTGCCGGGTGCTCTCGATCAGGGGCACATGCAGCGAGACCACGTCGCTGCGCTGGAGCAGTTCTTCCATGGTCACCAGTTCGACGCCGAGTTGCGCGGCGCGGTCGAACGACACCACCGGGTCGTAAGCCAGCACGTGCATAGCCATGGCCCGGGCGCGCACTGCCACCTCCGAGCCGATGCGCCCCAGGCCCACCAGGCCCAGGGTCTTGCCGCGCACTTCCCAGCCCACGAACTTGTTGCGCTCCCACTTGCCGCTCTGCAGTGACAGGTGCGCCTGGGGGATAGAGCGGGCCAGGCCGATCAGCAAGCCGATCGTCAACTCGGCCACGGCCACATTGTTGGAGGCCGGCGCGTTGACCACGACGATGCCCCGGCGCGTGGCGGCGTTGACATCAATGTTATCCACGCCGGTGCCGGCGCGGCCGATGACGCGCAGGCGCGCGCCGGCCTCGATCACCTCGGCGGTCACTTTCGTCGCCGAGCGCACCACCAGCGCGTCATAGCCGCCGACAATCTCCAGGAGCGCGGCCTTATCGAGATCCAGGCGCACGTCCACCTCGGCGGCCTGCCGCAGCACATCCAGACCTTCGGCGGCGATTTTTTCCGTGACAAGAATGCGATCCATGATCTCTCCTTGCATCTGTGGTGGAAGATGGAGCAACCGGGTTGCCCCCACGCCCCTGCCGTCGCGGCGCTCACCGGAAACCGGGTTTCTCGGCGCCCCGGGTGGCAGGAAGAACCGGCAGCGCAACCCGGAAAGGATGCGCGACACAGCGCGCGCATCCTATTCTACGCCGGGGCGATACACTCAAGGGGCGGCCACGAGCCGCGCCTCGACCGCCTCGCAGATGGCGTGGAGGAGCAGGCCGTGGACTTCCTGGATGCGGGCGTTGTTGGTGGAGGGCACGATGATGGTGTGGTCGGCCAGCGGGGCGGCGGCGCCGCCGTCCTTGCCGAGGAGGGCCACGCTGATGACGCCTCTTTCCCGCGCGGCGCGGAGGGCATTGAGAACGTTGGGCGAGTTCCCCGAGGTGCTGAAGGCCACCAGGGTGTCGCCGGGGCGGGCCAGGGCGGTGAGCTGGCGGGCGAACACGGCGTCGTAGCCAAAATCGTTGGCGATACAGGTCAGCGCGCCGACATCGGCGTTGAGGCACACCGCGGGCAGCGGACGCCGATTGGCGCGGTAGCGGCCCACCAGTTCCTCGGCCAGGTGCAGGGCATCGGCGGCGCTCCCGCCGTTGCCACAGGTGAACAGGGTGCGCCCGGCCAGCAGCGCTCCGGCCACCAGTTCGACCACCGCGTCCACCCTGGCGGCCTGGGGCGCGAAGGCATGCAGCACGGCGCTCAGCTCATCGAGTTGCTTGCGGAATTGAGCCATCGTATGTTTTTCCTGGGAGGGCTACGCCCTCCCAAACCCTCCCACTAACGTGAACATAGGCTGCTGGAGCAGGGGTGTGGGGAAACCGGTTTTCCCCACGCCCCTGCCCGCGAGAGGGCCTGGCCCTCACGCAGGGGTATGGGGAAACCGGGTTTCCCCATACCTCCGCCCCGCAGGGGAATAGACGGCTGAGTGAGCGTCTGGGGAAACCCGGGTTCCCCGGGCCCCCTGCTCCAGGAGACAATGGTTACCTCAGGCGCGGCTCACGCGCGCCTTTCAAGCGCCCGGCGATCGTCGCCGCGGTCAGGTACCACTGCTCGCGCAGTTCCAGCGGCCAGGCGGGGGCGAGCGTCCCCAGGTCGGCAAGGGTCGTCGTATCGCCGATCCAGGCCAGCGCCTCCACCGCCTTGCGGCGCAGATAGATCGGGCCGGCGGGCCCATCATCAGGCCGCAGGTCCACGGCGAATGCGCCGATACGCAACTCCCGCAGCGGGCGCCATGCCGCGATGTCCTGGATGATCTGTCTGACGGTGGGCCCGTCGCGGCCATCGGGCAGTTCCAGCACCCGGTCCGGCACGCCCATGCCAAGCCAGGCCAGCGACTGCATGGCCCTGGCCTTGACCGACTGGTTCGCGCTGGTGATCAGCACCTTCAGGAGCCAGTCAATCACGTCGGGATCGGCGGCGCGCACGCGGCCCGCCAGGTACGCCAGTTGCTGGGCGGCCCGGTCGGGGAGGCTGGCATTGCCCCGCACCAGCACCGCCAGCAGGGGCGCCACCTGGTCCGGCTCGAAGAGGGTCAGCGCATCGGCGGCGGCCCACATGGTATCGGCCCAGTCGTCGCTGATCCGGGTGTGCGCATCATCGGCCGGGCCGAGGATCACCCGCAACAGAAAGCGCGCATCGAGGATCTTCATCTCGTCATCATCGCCGAGATCGGCCAGTGCGAAGATCGCCAGCGCCCGTTCGGGCGGCGAGGGCGACTCCTGGATGATCGCCCGCAGTTCGTCGCGCCCCTGCGCCCCCTGGCGCCAGAGGTCGAGCACGTGGCGCAGCATGGCCTCATCACGCTGCTCCTGGAGCGATTTTGGCGGCGCCTGGGGGCCTGCCGGCAGGATCAGGGAGGCCTCGTCGCGGTAGGGCGTGATGACGAAGGGGCCTCGTTGCGACGTGGCCGGCGCCCGCTCCTGAGCCAGCCAGACGGGCGCGAGGTTGCGCAGGGAGCGCGCGGCCGCGATGCGCACATTGGTGTACTCGTAGCGCGGGCCGCCGGCAGTCTGGCGCACCTTCTCGGTAAGCACGCGGCGCATTTCGGGGATCAAGCGCGGATCGCTCAGCCGCCCGAGGGCGGCGACCAGTTGCTCGCGCCGTTCCACGGCGGGCTCGCGCTCGTTGCGCAGGCGGATGATGCAGGCATCGAGCACCTCGGCGCGCAGCGCGGGCGCCAGACGCGCCTCCTGCTCGCGGGTGATCGCCTCAAGGCAGCGCGCCGCGAGCAGGGCGTGGGTGCCGCTCCCGGCGCGAATGGCCCTGGCGAGCGGCTCGAAGAGTTGCGCCGGATCGGCGAGCAAGCCCGCCAGCGCGTAGAGGACATCCTCCCACCAGGCTAATCGTTCAGGACTGGCGCAGAGCGTGACGATGTCGGCGATGCGCTCGAGCAGGTCAACGTGAGTGTTCAGGGCCAGCGCCGCCAGGTACGCTTCCAGCGCGGGATTAGCGAAACGCGCGTGGTGCTGTCCGACGCTGCTGAGCAAACGGGCCTCGCGCAGCAGGGCGTACAACTCCTCCAGATTGTAGTCGCGCTCGCGCCGCACGCGCTGAAAGATGCGGAACACCTCCGACAACGGAAGGTGCTCGCGATGGTTCCACCGCGCGTGCCACGCCAGTTCGGCCAGGCTCTCGCGCGCGGCGTCACCGATGCGAAAGGTCAGGGCCAGGCTGGCCAGGGCCTGATCCAGGTACTCCTGCACGATCTGGTTGCGGGTCACGCGAACGGCTGCATGGGCGGTCAGCCGCTCGTAGATCAGCGCCAGCAGGCTCGGCTCGCTTGCCAGCCCGAGCAGGCGATTGTCGCGCATGCGCTGGAATACCTGCGAGGCGCTCTTCTGGTCGCGTTGGCGACAGTAGCGCAGCGCCTGACGCTCGGTCAGCAGTTGCAGGATCAGCACCCGCGCCGTGGGCAGCCACGAACCGGGGTACAGATCGATGTTGGAGGTCAGCACGAAGCCCTGGTCGGGGCGGCGTCGCGCCAGCGCCGCCAGTTCGCGGGCCAGATCGGCGCGGGCCCGATCAGAGAGCGCGTCAAGATTGTCGAGCAAGAAGATGTACCGCGCCTGCGGAGCCGACAGCGGGGCCGGACCGAGCAGGCCGCTCAGGGCGTCGCCCAGATAGGGGGTCACGCTGCGGGCTTGCTCGATGATGTAGCGTTCGAGCCGCCCCAGGCCGCGGGTCTGGTCGTAGCCGTTCAGGGTGATGTAGATGCCCAGGGGCCGGGTCGGGTCGCCAATGACCGCCTCGGCCAGTTCAACGGCGAGCCGGCGGAGCAGGGTGGTCTGTCCGGAGTAGGGTGGCCCGATCACCGCGACGAGGTTGGTCTCAGCCTGTTCCGCCGCGCGCTGGCGACGCCGGCCGCGCAGGCCCAACCCGAAGCTCTGGTCGAGCGCGTCGAGCGCGCCGAGGACGGTCGGCGCGTCCTCGGGACGCCGGCGCGCCATGGTCCAGTCCTGGCCGGGGGCGAAGCTGACCACGCCGCTTTCAATGAACTCGGCCCCGCTCCAGCGGGTAAAGGTCTCATCGCGCAGCACCTGCGCGGCGTACTCGAGTTGCGCGTTGGGGCTGAACAGACGCCCCTCGGGGTTGCGCATGTAGAGGACCGGGGTGGTCCAGCCCACCTGGTCGGGCCGAAAGACGCGCTGGCGGGCCGCGTTGACTGCCTCGTCAATCACACCGTTCCGCAAGAGGTGCTCGCTGAGATGAAAGGTAAAACTGCGCGCCAGGGCGATCTCAACCAGGCGTTGCATCGCCAGCACGGCGGGGATGCCGCTCTCGATAATCAGCCGCGCGGCCAGGCTGTTGAGCTGCCCGCCGGTCGCGCTGTTGCAGGCCACCAGCACGACCATCGCAGGCCGGCGGGAAGGAGGGAGTTGTCGCAGAAGGGCGATGAAGGCCTCGTCGGGAAGCAACTGGACGCGGCGATCGCCAGGGCGCTCGAGCGCCAGGCGCGTGCCCTCCTGAGGGTGATGCAGGGCATGGCCGTAGTAGAGCAGCACATCGTAGCCACGGGCCGGCGGCGGCTCCAGGCCGCTGTGCGCGCCGCCGCTGCGCAGCGTGGGCGGCGGCGCGCCCCGCACGAGGGCGTCGCGGAGATCCTCCTCGGTGGCCCGCGGCAGCGTATCGCAGCGAAACTGGCCGCTGGCCGTCGCGGCGCTGAAGCGGGTGTTAAAATCGCGCTCCTCGGCCTCCCGATCAATCGGCGCCAGGTTCCAGCGCTCCAGGTCCACCGGGGCGGAGATGAGCATCAGCATGCGGATGGGGCGCTCGGCGATCGGGCGCCCCTCGTCGAAGGCCGGGCTTTTGATGTAGCGCGAAAAGGCGATACGGGGATCGACGGCAATGGGACGGGGGGCGAGCGTGCCGCCGCTATCATCGAAGTACAACAACTCCCAGGGAATGGCATGCACCTCGGGCGCGGCGGGGTCGAGCGCCAGGCGCAGGCGCAGCGAGCGGCCGCGGGCTATGACGGCCGACCAGGCTTTCTGAAACTCCAGGGCCAGCCGGCCCGCGAAGAGCCGGTTGAAGAGGTCGAGACCGAAGGCGGCCAACCCCTGCGGCGAATTGTCGGCGGGTTGCAGCGTAGCGGGGAAGGCCACCGGTTCGTCGGCGCCGACCCGGCGCCCCCCCTGGAGTTCCAGTTCCACGCTGTAGAGACCGGCGCTCCCCACGCGCTGCACCAGCACCAGCAGATCGTCGTAATCGGTCATCCCGTGTCCATTGCCTGAATGGCTCGTCCGGCACGTTCGTGCGCGGGATGTCTCCGCTGCTCGTTGCGGGCCGAGTGGCTCGCCCCGGTGGTCTCGCGGGGCGCCGGCGGGGTTCGGAAGGGCC
>DAOTYR010000329.1:0-6412 GCA_034434655.1 Chloroflexaceae bacterium | reverse complement strand
CGCACCACGCCGCGATGACCATGACCTGGGAGCGCGGGCGTCCCGCCCGCGCCACGGCGCCGCGGGCACGGCGCCGGCCCCCGCCCTGACCCTCCCCCACCGGGGGCGGGCACCCGGCGCCTCCCCCCAGCGGGGGGAGGCTGGGAGGGGGGCAGCACGCGGCGCACGATGGTCACCGCAGCCGTCCATGCGGCTCCGCCGCACCACGCCGCAATGAACATACGGGTGTTCCTGGGAGGGCGAAGCCCTCCCAAACCCTCCCGCGGGTGGGGGAATGGGGAAACCCGGTTTCCCCATTCCCCTCTTCGAGAGCCTATTTTCACGTTAGGAAATCGCGCAGCGTCTGGTGATACAGGTCGGGCGCCTCGATCATCGGCAAATGGCCGCAGTCCTCGAGCACGACGAGTCGGCTGCCGGCAACCAGGCGCTGGCATTGCTCGACCTCGGATGGGGGGGCGAGGCGGTCGCTGGCGCCGGCCACGAGGAGCGTCGGCGCGCTGATGGCGCGCAGCGCGGCGTGCAACGGCGGAACCCCGGCGGCTGTGAGGGCCGTCAGGTAGGCGCGTCCATCGGTGGCAGCGTGGTCGGCCAGGTATTCGCGCCACAGCTCCTGATCGGCGGGCGGGCGCTGCAGGGTCTGGGCGCCGAGGAAGGCGGCCAGGGGCGGCAACTGGAACAGGTAGCGGTTCCAGGGCTGCCAGAAATCAAAGAACGGCCGGGCCAGACCGAGGGAGAGATCGAGCGGCGCGCGGGTCCATTCCAGGGCCACCAGTTCCGGCGCGAAGAGGCGAGCGCCCAGGTTGCTGAACGCCACGCGCCCCACCCGGTCGGGGCGCCGCGCGGCCACCAGCGCGGCCACCGCGGCCCCCAGGCCATGCCCGCACAGGTCGAAGCGCCCCAGACCCAGCCCGTCGGCAAAGGCGATCGTCGCATCGGCCAGGGTCCTGAGGGTCGGTGGGGCGGGCCACGGCGGCGTACCGCCCGACCCGGGCAGATCCAGGGCGTAAGAGGTGCGCGTGTCGGCCAGGGCCCCGGCGACGCCGCGCCAGATGCGCGAGGTGGCGCCAAAGTCGTGGATCAACAGCAGGGCCGGCCCCGCGCCGGCGCGGCGGTAGGCGACCTTGCCACTCGAGAGCCAGAGCGATTCGAGCAGGAACGAAACCGACGTCGCGGTCGCCGGGGCGGGAACGGATTGCGGGACCACCGGGGCTTCGCTCGCGAGCCGCAGGGTCTGTCCAGAGGCTGGCTCGGCGCTCGGCGCGGATGAAGAGGCTTCAGCAGTGGCGGTGGAAAGGCGCGTGTTCCGCTGGCGGGCGGGTGGTGGTTCGACTGTTGGGGGTGTGGGGGCTTCTTCCGCGTTGGTGGAAAGGCGCAGGCCGCGCCCGCGGGTAAGGGGTTGTTCGGTGGGTAGCGGGGGCGGGGAGGACGGCTCTTCGGCGGAACGCCTGGTGGAAAGGCGCAGGCCGCGCCCGCGGCGAATGGGGGCCGTATCTTCAGGCTCAGACGCCATAGCGGGACTCCAGTTCCGTCGCCAGGGCCTCGTAGGCCAGCGCCCCGGCGCTGCTCGGGGCGTAGACGCCGATGGGCTTGCCCACGGTCGGGGCCTCGGCGAGCTTGACATTCATCGGGATGACCGTCTCGAACACCAGGGCGCCGTATTGCTCGCGAACCTGCTGTTCGATGTGCAGGCTCAAGTTGGTGCGCCGGTCGGCCAGGGTGCAGATGATGCCGCCGATGGCCAGGTGGGGATGGATCTCGCGCACCAGTTCGATCGTCTGTTCAAGCTGGGGCATGGCCTTGAGGGCATAGGCATGGAGTTGGAGCGGCACGATCACCGCGTCGGCGGCGGCCATGGCGTTGAGCGAGAAGATGCCCAGGCTTGGAGGCGGGTCAATCAGCACGTAGTCGTACCGCTCACGGCTGGACCGCAAGGCCTTGCGCAGCAGCAACTCGCGCCCGACCTTGCCTGCCAGTTCCAGTTCGGCCCCGGCCAGTTCCAGGGCCGCCGGGATGAGATCCACCCCCGCGTCGGTGGTAATGGTCGCGAACCCGATGCCGCGCTCGGGGTTGAGGAGCACTTCGTAGACACTGTACTCCAGGGCGCCCGGATCGACCCCCAGGCCCTGGGTGAGATTGGCCTGCGGATCAATATCAATCAACAGCACGCGGCGTCCGCGTGCCGCCAGCATCGTACCCAGACTCAGGGTCGTCGTCGTTTTGCCGACGCCGCCCTTTTGCATCGCCAGGGCGAGAATATGGCCCATGCCCGCCTCCGCCGTAGACATGCCCTCCAGGACGATTGTACCAGAGATGGTAACAGCCGTTGACAGAACGTTCGCCCGTGGGCCGGCGCAGTCTCATCTCAAATGAAGGTGACTGCCCCCTCCCCGGCCCCTCCCCCCAGCGGGGGGAGGTTGGGAGGGGGGCTGCGGCGCCGTATGCGCTGAAAAGGTATTGGCTTTGGGGCGGCCTGCCCCGTCGCCCCGGCGCTGGCGGCGCGGCTGTGTAGGAGCCGCGCGTCAGGCGCGTCTGTGATACTATACGGGGTATACCCCCACCCGCGAGTGGAAGCGCAACGAGAGGAGACCATGAGCACCAACGGAAACGTTAGCACGAACGGCCGCTCTCCCGCCCCGGTGGCCCGCAACGTTCTGGGAGGGCAACTGGCCGTCTGCAGCGCCGATCCCCTGACCGGCTTCTACCGGACCGGCTGCTGCGACACCGGTCCAGACGATGTGGGCGTCCACGTAGTCTGCGCCCAGGTCACCGCGGAGTTTCTGGCCTTCAGCCGTTCGCGGGGCAACGATCTGATCACCCCCCGGCCCGAGTATGGCTTCCCTGGATTGCGCCCGGGCGACCGCTGGTGCCTGTGCGCGACACGCTGGCGGGAGGCGCTGGAGGCCGGCGTTGCGCCGCCGGTGATCCTCGCTGCCACCCACGAGGCGGCCCTCGACATCGTGCGGCGCGAGGATCTGCTGCGCCATGCGCTCGATGTAGCCGGCATGTGATCGATCCGGCAGGGTCCGGGAGGGCTTTGCCAGATGCTTCCTGGGAGGGCGTAGCTCTCCCGAACCTGCCCGCGGGCGGGGGTGTGGGGAAACCCGCTTTCCCCGCACCCCGCTCCAGGGAACGCTGGTCCTGAGTTCGCCCGGACGCCCGCGGCGGACGGCCCCCCTCAACGGTAACGCGGGTGTCAACCATGCCTCAAACGCGCTCGTACCGGCAAGAACTGCTATGAGCCGTGCCCTGCTTGTCGCTCTGTGCGTCTGGATGGCCAGCGTCGCGTGGTTGCTTACCCGTCCCGCGGCCAGTCTGGAGACGACCAGCGGCCTCTACGCTCCGGAGCAGGTGGAGGGGCGCGCCTACCGCTGGAGCGGCGACCGGGTTGTGATCCCTATCGCCCGTCACAGTGGGCCAGTTGAGGTGCGCCTGCGGCTCGCCGCGGCTCGCTGGGAGGGCCGTTCCACGCCGTACCTCTCGTTGCGCGACGACCAGGGTGCGCTGGCCCGCTTCCCCGCGCCGGAGGGGCCGCGCAATTACCGCCTCCGCCTGCCGCCGGGGGCCAGCGGGCTGACGATTACCTCCACCGTTGATCGTCCACCGGCGAGGGATCCTCGCTGGGTGGGCTTCACGCTCTTCAATCTGAGCGTTCACCCCGGCGGCTGGCCCGTGGACGCGCTGTTTCGCGGCCTGGCGCTCTTGCCGCTCTACCTGGCCGTGGCCGTGGCCGTTGTGTGGAGCGTGCGGCGCGGGTTCGCGGCGCCGTTGGCCCTCTTCGGCGTGGCGCTCGGGCTGCGCGTCTTCCAACTCCAGAGCACCCCGCCGGGCTGGCGGGTGGACGAGGTCATCAGCCTGGTGGACGCCTGGCACCTCTCGCGCACCGGGCGCGACCATCTGGGCCACCTGCTGCCCCTGGGGGCCTTCGAGGCCCTGGGCGACTGGATCTCGCCTCTGCTGACCTACCTGGAGTTGCCCTTCGTGGCCCTCGTCGGCCCGCAACGCATGGTGGGCCGCCTGGTTACGGCGGTGGCCGGCGCATTGACCGCGCCGCTCGGCTACGCCCTGGCCCGCGCGCTGGGTCTGGGACCAGCGGGAGGGTTGGCGACGGGGCTGATGATGGCTCTGTCGCCCTGGCAGGTCTTTATCAGCCGGGTCGCCATGCCGCCTTCCCTGGTGCCGACGGTCTGGACCCTCTGCCTGCTGGCGGGCGTGAATGTCATCAAGCGTGGTGACCGGCGCGCGGCCCTGGGGCTGGCCCTGGCGGCGGGGGTGGCGCTGTATGCCTATCCCACGCTCAAGCTCGCCGTGCCCTTGCTGACGGCGCTGGCGGCCGGCCTGGCCCTGCTGAAGGACCGTATGGAGCGGGGCGGAGGCCACGCTCCGGCCCGGTGGTCGCCGGGCGGCACGGCGTGGCCCGTGGCCATCGCGCGGCATCCGCTGGTTCTGGCCGGGCTGCTGCTGGCGCTGTTGTGGGCGCCCTTCGTCTACGTGACGCTGTTTGTCCCTGCCAGTTCCACGCGCCTGAACCAGGCGGCCCTGCGGGCCGACTCGTGGGGGGCCTGGTTCAACGCCTGGTGGGCGGGCTATGCCGTCTATTTCCGGCCCGACTTCTACTACCGCCGCGGCGATGGCAGTTCGACCTCGAGTCTGCCGGGCTTCGGCGTGGAGTTATGGGCCGGCCTGCCACTGCTGTTGCTGGGCCTGGCGGGAGCGATCGGCAGCCTGGTTCGCCCCCGATGGAAGCACGCCCTGAGCGGGCCGTTCCTTGCGCTCTTCATCCTCGGAGCCGTGTTCATCGCGGCGCTGCCCGCGAGTCTGACCACACCCAGCCCGCATGCTTTCCGCGCCGCGCCGCTGGCGCCCCTCTACGCCCTGCTGGTGGGATGGGGGGCGGCCCTGCTCCTGCCATGGGGCCGTCCAGGGCCGGGGGGCGCGGCGCTGGGATGGGCGCGCTGGCTGTGCGCGCTGGCCCTGGCAGTGGCGCTGCTCTGGCAGGGCGCGGGGTGGTGGCGTTTCTACACCCAGACCTATCCGCCGCTGCAGGCCGGGCTGAACCACGATGGCCTGGCCGAGGCGGTGCGCCGCGCGGTGGAACTGGCTCCTGGCTACGCCGAGGTCTGGGTCAGCGCCGACAGCATCGCCGTGCCCTACGTCTACATTCTAGCTGCCCGGCCTTTCCCTCCCGCCGAGGCACAGCGGCTGCTGGTAGTCAAACGGCAGCCCGGACGCTTCAACCACATCGTCAGTCTTGGTCCCTATCGCTTCGTGGAAACCAACCACCTCCCGGCACTGCTGCCGACCCTGGCGGCCGTGCCGGGAGCGGCGGGCGGCAAGGGCTACGTGGTGCAGGAGTGGACCGATGGGGGCAGGCGCGTACTGGTGCTGCGCCAGATGTGATGCCCCCCATGGCGCCCCGTTCAACCCTGGTCGAACCACGGGCCGATGAGGCGCGCTGTCAGCAACTCGCTGGGAAGCAGCGGATCGTCGGCGTCGGCGACCAGGAAGACCAGGGTGGGGTCGTGCTCGTCGAGCAGCAGGCCCTCGATCTTGAGGGGCAGCAATTCGCCGTCGAAGTCTACGATGGGCGCGTAGCGCGGCGCGCCCGTGGGCGGCAGCAGGCCAAGGGCCGAGCCGACGACCTCGCCGTCGTCCACGGCGTTGGGCGAGCGTTCAGCGGCGGCGCAGTAGAGGATGGCGTTGGGGCCAGGGGTGGCGTCGGTAAAGGTCAGGCGCGCGCCATCGAGCAGGCCGAGGTGGTAGCGGGTGATGGCCTGGAGCGGCGGCGGCGCGGCGGTGGTGGGGTCGTCCAGATAGGCGGCCAGGTCGGGCCAGGCGATGTCACAGGTGGCGTCAACCGGTTGCAGCGCGCCGCGGGGCGCGCCGTTGCCGCGCTGAAAGAGCCGCAGGGTTTTCCCTGAGGGCAGCAGCACTGCGCCTTCCAGGTTCAGTTCGCTGCCGGCGAAGGCTGGCGCGCGCAACGCCGCGTACAGGGCCGTGGCCTCCACCAGGCGAATGTCCGGCGCCGGGGCCGTCACAGCGCGCATCACCAGGATGCGCTCGCGCTGCGGCGTTGCGCCGGAACCGAAGGCGATCAGCGTCGCGCCGGCAGCCTCCGGCACCACCACACAGGCCTCTAGATCGAGCTTCAGGCCCTTAGTGCCGCGCAGATCGTCGAACTGCCGCTTCCCGCCGGGGCCGGGGGGTAGGGGTATGGCGCGCACCTCCCACGAATCAGGGTCAATCAGCGCCACGAAATGCGCGTCATCCTGGATGGCGAGCATAGAATCCCCGACGCGAACCAGGCTCGATGCCGCGCGCACGTGGGCCGGGCGATCAAGGGATGGGTCGGCGCCGGCGCTGTAGCGCAGCGGGCGCCGGTTCAGCACCTGGACCAGCAGCCGCGGGTCGTGGT
>DAOTYR010000328.1:0-3489 GCA_034434655.1 Chloroflexaceae bacterium | reverse complement strand
TAGAGGAACTCGCCCTCGGAACGTGTGCGACCCGCCCGCAGGTCCCGCAGTAGCGAAGGGTCCTTGCCGCCGCGCCCCTGGCCCACCAGGCGGCGCATCAGCGGGCGCAGGGCGGCGCCGGGCAGCAGCCGCGCCAGCCAGACAATCGTCGCCGCCGGGTAGCCCGGCAGGTTGACCGGGCGCGCGCCCATCCTGCCCATCACCGCGAGCGCCTCGCGCACCGCCCGCAGGTCCACGTCAATCAGGCGGTCGTCGGCGTAGATGCGCTCCACCGGCATGTCGAGAATGGCGGCCAGGGCGTTGCCGAGCATGTTCAGCAACGCCTTGGACCATTTGAGGGCGCGTGGGTCGGCGTAGGCGCGGGTGGGGAAATCGGCGGCGCGGAAGGCGGCCAGCCAGCGCGCCAGGTCGGTGGCCGGATGCATAGGGGCCAGGCCCACACCGCCGAGTTTGGTGATCACGATCTCCGTGGGGCCGGGGATCTCCACCGAGGTAGTGATGGCGCCGGCGATCACGCAGGTCGGCCCGAAGGCTTCGACCAGGCGTTCCTCGTTGCCGATGCCGTTCTGGAGCGAAAGAACGCGCTGCGGTTCCAGGTCGCGCAGGGTCTGGATCGCCCCGGGCGTGTCATAACCTTTGACGCAGAGGATGGCCAGGTCGGCGCGCTGGTATGCCGCGGGCAACTCGCCGGGGGTGGCGGCGGCGGCCAGGCGCACCTGCCGGACGCCATCGGGAAAGCCGATCCTCAGCGGCGCGCCGGTCAGCGCCTGTACGCTTGCCGGCCGCGCCAGCAGCGCCGTCGGCTCCGTCTCTGCCAGCGTCAGGCGTCCGGCCACCTGCAACCCGATGGCCCCGCCCCCCACGACGACGATTGCCACGACACCCCCTGTCGGCCCTGTTGGGATAACCCGCTGTTCACTGCAGCACGTCTTCGCCACGGACGGCCAGGGTCGGTTGGCCGTTGCGTCCCACCCCCCAGTAGATGAAGCCCCGCGCGGCCATCTCGGCAGGCTCGTAGATGTTGCGCCCATCGAGGACCACCGGCTGGTTCATGAAGCGCTTGATTTTCTCCCAGTCGAGTTGCTTGAACTCGTTCCACTCGGTGACAATCAGCAGCGCGTCGGCTTCCTTGGCCACATCGTAGGCCGTGCGGCAGAAGGTGATTTCGGGGATCAGCTCGGCGGCCCGTTCCATCGCCACCGGGTCATAGGCCTTGATCCGCGCGCCGTCGCGCAACAGGGCGCGAATAATGTCCACGCTGGGGGCCTCGCGCATATCGTCGGTGTTCGGCTTGAACGACAACCCCAGCACGCCCACGCACTTCCCGTGGAGGTCGCCGAGCAGCGTTGTGACCTTCTCCACGAAGCGATCGCGGGCGCTCTGGTTAATATCCATCACCGCCTGCAGCAACTGCGGATGGCAGCCCGCCGAGGCGGCCATATGGTGCAGCGCCAGCACGTCCTTGGGGAAGCACGAGCCTCCATAGCCCACCCCGGCATCCAGGAAGTGCGGCCCGATGCGCCGGTCGGCGCCCATGCCTCGCGCCACCTCCTTCACGTCCGCCCCCAACTTCTCGCAGATCTGGGCAATCTCGTTGATGAACGAGATCCGCGTCGCCAGAAAGGCGTTCGAGGCATACTTGATCATCTCCGCCGTGCGCAGGTCGGTGATGATCACCGGCGCCCCCAGGGGGGCGTGCAGTTCCGCCACCACCTCAGCCGCCGCCCGGTCGGTCGAGCCGAGCACGATGCGGTCAGGCTTGAAGAAGTCGCTGATGGCGCTGCCCTCGCGCAGGAACTCGGGGTTGGAGACCACGCTGAAGCGCACGTCGGGCCGGGTGTGGGCGCGCAGGATCTCGAAGACCATATCGCCGGTGCCGACAGGGACAGTGCTCTTGTCAATGATGATCGCGTCGCGGGTGAGGTGGCGCCCGATGCTGGCGGCGGCGGCCTCGACCTGGCTGAGGTCGGCGGCGCCACCGGGGCCCATCGGGGTGCCGACGGTGATGAACACCAGTTCGGCCCCTTCGAGTGCCTCGGCGTAGTCATCGGTGAAGCGCAGGCGCCCGGCGCGCATGTTCCGCTCTTGCAACTCTTCCAGTCCCGGCTCGTAGATCGGTGCCTTGCCGCTGCGGAGGAGCGCGAGTTTCTCCTGATTAATCTCAACACACGTGACCGTATTTCCCAGATCGGCAAAGCACACACCGGTGGTAAGCCCCACGTACCCGGTGCCGACGACGCAAATGGTTCTCAATGTCGTGCTCCTTCATGGTGTCTGGACACGGTTCACACCCGCGGTGGAGGGGGGCGAAGGGCCATGGCAGCGAAACCGTGTCTCAGGCGTCCTGGGGACGCCAGTTCTTCGATGATCTCAGGACGTACGTGGTGAGGGGGCGGGGAGGCCCGCTTCCCCGCCCGTGGTGGCCAGGCGAAATGCCCATAGCGCCCCGCCGGGGGGCGACTGCGTCCCTCCTGGATCTTTCACTTGCATAAACGCCATGCGACGAGCAAAAGATACCGGAGCGGCCTGGATGACATTGGCGGAAGCTACGCCTCCTGCCCGCTCCATGCTTCAGACGCTGGCCGAGGGAGGGCCTCACAATTGTACCTCAATTCCATAACCAGATTCGCTGGCCCGCGCGAGGGCCAGGGCCGCCACTGCCACATCCTGCGCCGCATTGCCCACCGATTTGAAGAAGGTAATCGCTTCGGGAGCGGGACGCCCCGGCGCCTTGCCGGCGGCCACCTCCCCCAGTTCGCCGATCACGTGCTCCTCGGTGATCCAGCCCGCGTCACGGGCCTGGATGAGGTCACCGGCCTCCGACCAGGCGGCGCGCCGTTGATCGACCACCACGTGGGCGCGGGCCACCGTCGCGGGCGGGATCTCGGCCATTGAAGGCTTGTAGGAGCCGACGCCATTGATGTGCGTGCCGGGACGCACATCGCTATCGGCGAAGAGGGGCGTAGGCGCGGCGGTGGCGGTGCAGATCACATCGGCCTCGGCCAGGGCACTGGCGGCGTCGGGCGCGATGCGCGCGTCCTGCTGCAGGCCGGCGGCTCGCAGCCGTTCGAGCAGCTTCTGCGCCCGACCGGGGGTGCGATTCACGATCCAGATGCGCTCAATCGCGCGCACGGCGCACACGGCGAGGGCCTGTGGCAGGGCCTGGGCGCCGGCCCCGAACAGCGCCAGCACGCGCGCGTCAGGGCGGGCCATGTGGCGCGTTGCCACCCCCGAGGCCGCTCCGGTGCGCAAAGCGGTAAGATAGGCGCCATCGAGCGTGGCCAGCGGTCGTCCCGTCTCCGGGTCAAACAGATTGACCAGCGCATAGATACTCGGCTCGCCCCGGTCGCGATTCTGGGGAAATACCGAGACCACCTTGACGCCGAGGGCGGGCATCGGCGCCCCGTCGAGGCGCGCGGGCATCACGAAGCTCACCGCCTGGCGCGCGGGGGTTTCGACGTGCAGACGCAGAGGGACAGCGGCCTGGCC
>DAOTYR010000327.1:0-4437 GCA_034434655.1 Chloroflexaceae bacterium | reverse complement strand
CCGTGCCCAGGGGCAAGCCGACACGCTCGGTCAGTTGCGAGAGACTGATATCGTCCTCAGCCTCCGCCAACGCCTCGAGCACATCAAAGGCACGATCGAGCGACTGGACCATAACGTTTTCGTAGACAGCGGGGATTCACCACAATAGCTGCACTATAGCCCACAGGTGGCGCGGATGTCAACAACTACCGCAACCGGCAGAATTGCGCTACACCCGCCGCCCGTGGACAGGCGCATGCGGAAACCTGGTTTCCCCCATCCGCACCCATTTCACCCGCTTGTTGATAGCAAGTTAACGCATCACCATCACCGGTTGCCGGGGCTTTACCGTAGTACTTTCGCTCTGAAAATATACTTTAGCCTGTAACTTGTTCCTGCGATCACAAGCAATTCTATGCTCCCCCTGAAGCTGGTCCTGGTCCCCGAGCGGATCCCCCACAGCGCCCCGCGCTTGAGCCAGGGCGCCCGGATCACCATGTACGGTCTGGTGGCGCTGGGCCTGGCCTTGTTCGCGCTCGCGTTCTGGTTCGCTGTGGCGCGACCGGTGAAAGTACTGCCGCGCATCGCCCCGCTGCCCGCCTTCGCCCTGGAGGATCAGTACGGTCTGCCTATCAATGCGAGTGACCTGCTGGGGCGGACGGTGTTCATCAATTTCTCCTACACCCGTTGCGGTGAGGACTGCGCCGCGCAGCGCGAGCAGCTTGTGGCCCTGCGCGAGCATCTGCGCGCCGAGGGCCGCCTGGGAAGCGAAGTGCTGCTGCTGACGATCAGCTTTGATCCCGAGCGTGACACGCGCGAGGCGCTCCAGACCTACGCAGCCCAACTGGCCGCCGAGCGGCGCTCCTGGCGCTTCGCCACCGGCGATCCCGCCGAGTTGAAGGCGCTGATCGGCGGCGAACTGGGCTTCTACTACGGCCAGCCTGACGCGAACGGGAGGATCAAGCACGATCAACGAGTGATCCTGGTGGACAGCAACGGCGTGATCCGGGCCAGGTACGCCGGCGAGCGGCTGCGCGTGCAAACCTTTCTGCGCGACATCGACCTGGTGCGCCAGGAACTGGGCAGCAGCGGCCTGATGCGCCAGGTGTACGAAGCCTCGCACCTGTTTCTATGCTACCCCGATTAACCGTCTATCCAGGTGCGCAGGGTATGCGCTTGCGTTCTGGGAGCGCCAGGCCCTCCCGGACCCTCCGCCGGCGGGGTGCGGGCAACCCCGGGTTCGCCGCGCCTCTCCAACGAGGCAGGGAGCGAGATATCTACAAAGAGTGGTAAGTGTTCACCTTGCTCCCGGGAGCGCGGGCATCTTGCCCGCGGAGACGCGACGAGGGCGGGACGCCCTCACTCCCAGGCGCGTGGGTTACCCCAGGTGTGAACAGTTACAACGAGTGAACTGGTGCAATTCATCAATTGTAGATTGCGGCCTGGACACGGTGCATCTGGAGATGGCCCGCGTCGTGCCGATGCCCGAAAATGTCCTCTGGAACCGTCGTGGAGAGGAGCGTAACGACATCTATGGCAACGCAAAACACCCCTGATCGCGAACCCTGGGCCCGGGCGCGGCCCGCTGGCGAAGAGGACGAGCACGAGCGCCACGAACCGCCCCGGGGCGCGTTGCTGATCATCTGTGGCTATCTGGTGCTGATCGTCGGCCTGTGGTTACAGGTGTATCTGCAACTGTTGAGCAATGGAGGGATCATTCAGCCATGATACTGAAGAACCCCGAGAAGTTCATGGGCTACCTGTTCGAGGTGGCCTGGATTTTGCCGAGCGTCGCCATCCCCGTCGCGGTGATTACCGCGGTGGTGATTACGGCTTTCGCCGTCGGGTTGCGCGTGCCCGACGTCGCCGGGCGCATCGAACCAAAGGCTATCGCCGTCACCGAGCCCTTTGATGAGCCTGGCCTGCGCGAACTGGCGCCGGGCAAGTACCAGGCAGCGATGATTGCCCAGGTCTTCCTCTTCACGCCCAACGAGATCGAGGTACCCGCCGGCTCCGAGGTGACGTTTGTGCTTACCAGCCGCGATGTCATTCACGGCTTCAAGATCGTTGGCACGCCGGTCAATATGATGGTCGTGCCTGGCCAGATCTCTAAACTGACCGTGCGCTTCGACCGGCCCGGGGAGTACCTGCTTGTCTGTCACGAGTACTGCGGCAGTGGCCATCACGTAATGTCAGGCAAGGTGATTGTGCGTTAGCCCCGGCGTCAGTGGCGCCCCCACGCACCCTGAGCAAGAGGTTTCATCATGGCTGTGATTGCTCGACCACGCGCCGTCGCGCGCGCCAATGTCGCCGATCGATTTGCCACCGAGAACCGCGTTGCGGGCCTCAACATTCTGGTGGCCTTTCTGGCCCTGGGCCTGGGCGGGCTGATGGGCGTGCTGCAGGTGTTGCAGTACAATGGCATTGATTTGTACAAACCGATCAAGGCCATCCTCCCCGGCGGCTACTACCAGGGTCTGACCCTCCACGGCGTGCTCAACGTGCTGGTGTTTACCACGTTCTATATCATCGGGTTCTTGACCTTTGTAACGGCGCGCTCTTTCGACCGTCCCCTCGTGAACCGCGGGCTGACCTGGTTCACCTTCTACTTCATGACCGCGGGCCTGCTCATCGCGGCCGTGCCGATCCTGCTGAACCAGGCCACGGTGATGTTTACCTTCTATCCGCCACTGAAGGCCAACGGCTTTTTCTATCTCGGCCTGACGATCGTGGTGGTGGGGACGTACTTTCTCCTGGCGAACCAGGTTATGACCCTGCTGGCCTGGCGCCGGGAGAATCCGGGCGCAAAGATCCCCCTGGCAGCGTTCATGTCGATCGTCACGATGACGATGTGGGTGATTGCCACCTTCGGCATCGCGGTCGAGATGCTGGTGCTGCTGCTGCCGTGGGCCTTCGGCCTGGCCCCGGGCACCGATCCGCTGCTGGCGCGAACCCTGTTCTGGTTCACCGGCCATCCGATCGTGTATTTCTGGCTCCTGCCGGCATACATCTCCTGGTACACCATCGTTCCAAAACTGGCTGGCGGCAAGCTCTTCAGCGAGCCGATGGCCCGCGTGTCATTCTTGCTCTTCCTGGTGATGTCGGTGCCGATCGGTCTGCACCACCAGTACACCGACCCCGGCATTTCCCAGATCTGGAAACTGGTGCACTTTATTTTCACGGTTGGCGTCTTTTTCCCCAGCCTGCTGACCTTCTTCAACGTGGTCGCCTCGCTGGAGCACGCCGGGCGCAGCCGGGGCGGCAAGGGCTGGCTGGCCTGGATCTTCGCCCTGCCCTGGAACGAGCCGGCCTTCGTCGCCCAGGTCTTCGCGATGATGCTCTTCGCCTTCGGCGGAGCCAGCGGGGTGATCAATGCCAGCTACAATTTGAACCTGGTGGTGCACAACACCGCCTGGATCTCCGGCCACTTCCACCTGACCGTGGGCTCGGCCGTGGCCCTGACCTTCATAGGGCTGACCTACTGGCTGCTGCCCTACCTATCGGGCCGGGCACTGTGGAGCAGGGGCCTGGGTCTGGCGCAGGCCTGGCTCTGGATCATCGGGATGATCCTCTTCTCGCACTTCATGCACATGCTGGGTCTGGCGGGCATGCCCCGGCGCACGATGATCGGCTCTGCCCCCTACGTGTTGCCTGAGTGGGAAGGACTGCTCCCCTTCACCATGGTTGGCGGGTTGCTGATGTTTGCCAGCGCCCTCTGCTTTCTGGTCAATGTGCTGATGACGCTCACGGCTGGCAGGCGCGTGGAACCCGGGCCGGTGAGCTTCGCCCGGGCGCTCTCGGGGCCTGAGGATGTGCCGCTGTTCCTCGACCGCCTGACGCCCTGGGTGCTCAGCGCGATTGTGCTGGTGGCGATCAACTATGGTCCGACGCTGTACTTCCTCGCCACTACCGGGCGTTTCAATATTCCGGGGCTGTCACCCTGGTGATGGTGGGCGGCACGCCGTTTCCTTGCGCCGCTACCTACTAACGTGAAAATAAGCCCTCGGCGAGGGGTATGGGGAAACCGGGTTTCCCCACGCCCCCGCCCCGCAAGGGTAGGGGGAAACCGGGTTTTCCCATAGCCCCACCCGGTGGGAGGGTCTGGGAGGGCTTTGCCCTCCCAGGAACAATCGTATGTTCATCCCGTCGGGGTGCGGCGCGAGCCGCATGGAGGGCTGAGGTGACCATAGGCCGGTGGCGCGGGCGGGACGCCCGCGCTCCCAGGCCATGTTCATCGCGGCGTTGTGCGCCATACGCATGACCGTCTGACGTGACCATGGGGAACCGGGTTCCCCCATCCCCCCGGTTTCATCGGGCATTGTGCCGCCCGGCGGCACGCCGCCGGGCGAGCTGGCGCCGCGACCACTTCTCGATTTCGATGATCGCATAGGTGATTACGCCGACGGCAAGCACGCGCCCCCAGGCGCCCAGATCGAGAGGAGCGCTGCCCATGATCCG